>NZ_JBKVWU010000020.1:0-29412 GCF_046972485.1 Hominilimicola sp. | reverse complement strand
ATGCAAGGAAGTTTACTGTGTACTTATGCCAAGGTGTTACGCCATTTACCGTAACAACGCCGTTTTCGTACGTCCAATCCTTAACTTCTTCATTTGCAGTTCTGTCGAATACCTGCCAATATGCCTTTGATTCGTCAGACTCGTTAATCTTGAACTGTTCGTTAAAGAAGTCCTTCATAAGGTCAATCTTAACACTGTTGCTTTCCGCAACAACAGGATTTGTCATAAGGAATGACTGCTGTAATTTATCTGTGTTTTGCTTTGCCCACTCGTTATGGTCACGAATAATACAAATTGTAGAATAAATTCCGTAACCCGCATTTATAATTTCAGGTGACAATTCCGTACCGTCAGAATCTCTGATTACGTCTGCACCCCATTTTTCAGCCATTTCAAGTGTTAGCTTTTCATAACCGCTTTCACCCGGAAGTGTGAAACCGCCTTTAGTCTTACCCATTTCGTTCTCTCCTTTTTGTTTTTTCTCAATATTAGAATTATATCATAACGAATTGTTATTGTAAAGAAAAAAGCGGTAATTCTTTATAAAAAAGAAACCGCTTCTTTGTTAATTGTACAAATTTTTAAGCAAATTGCAATAATCCGTAAAAACAGTCGTGAAAATATAATTCACAACAAGCACCTCATCAGGCGAATACTTATCCAAAACCGTCTGAAAATCGCCGTCAAAAATTCTCGGATCGACAAGAATTACATTTTTATAGCTTTCTATAAGCCATGGTGCAAGTACGTTTGTATACGAATCTTTAAGCACAACCAACGTTTTACCGTCAGGATTTTTCTCATTCGTCATTTCGACAATCGGATGGTCACTGCCGAAGAAAAAGTTATAATTCGCTTTACTTCTGTCGTACATCACACCGTTGTACGAATACATTTCGCCTTTTTCGTCGGTTGCATACATTGTTGTTTTGATATGCTTATCATAGTCAATGTCGTACCATTCAATCGTGTCGGGTTCTGTCGCCACATCTGAACTTACTCTGTCATAAAGATAACCGAGTACGCCTTGTATCTTACCTGTTTCGTAATCATCTTTATTTACCGCTTGTCCGCCCTCTTTATTCATAAACGCACTGTAACCGTAATACGCGCCGAGTTGCGTCCAGTGGTGGTCGGTTCTGAAATATATGTACTCATTTGAATGTTCGGACAACAAACCGTATGCGTCAACAGTACCCACCCTGCTGTCAAGCTTTGAATAAATACTGTCTATCGTATCCTTTTGACTGTCCTGCAAATTCTTATATATAGGTTCTTTAAATTCAAGCTGTGTCGGAATTACCATACTGAAAAGTTTTATATTTTCAGGAAGTTTTTCGGCATAGCGATTTATCGCGTCGGCATATTCCTGCTCTGTTTTATCGTTTCTTATAAACATCTCCATAATAGTGTTATCCGCAACAAGAAGAGTTTGCTTTTGAGTTGTACCCGTTCCTATATCTTTATTTGTGGAAATAATTTTACCTGTTTTCGGTACAAATCCTCTTTTTTCGTCCAACGTTTTTGAAAAATCGGTAATTTGTGAACGATAAGCGATATTATCCCCGATAAAACTTTCAAACCCTGTTTCAAATTCACCCGAAAACACTGTTTCCTCATTTACAGGCGGAATTGTTGCCATCACTCTGTTTTCAGATTTTATACTTTCCTCGTCCGCCGGAAGTGCGAGTACAACGATAAAAGCTGTCAGCATAAGAAGAAATGCACCGATTGTAAGCTTATTTCTCATATTCGTCACCTTTCCTTAAAATCTGAAATACAAAAACGGATTATATGTTTGTCCCACAAGCAGAACAAAGCACACTCCAAGTCCGACAATAACCAAAATCGGCTCCGATATTGCCGCAAATACCTTTGATTTTTTGCAGAAATTCTTGTGTATAATTGTCGGTATCGGAGTTGACGCTATTACGCAAACCGCAATAAGCCATGCATTCGTACAGAATGTTGACACCGCCGTCAAGTCGTACAATGCCGTACCCACGCCGAACGCACTCTTTATGAATGTCCAAAGTGCGTTTAAGTCCGTAAAATAGAACAGCGCCCAACCGAGTATTATGAAGAACATAGTGTATATATAGCAGATGGGAGCGGGAATTTTTTGAAGTTTCTTTTTAAACAGTGTTTTTTCAATAAACAAAAGTACACCGTAAAACAATCCCCAAAATATAAAATTCCAGCTTGCTCCGTGCCAAAGTCCGGTTAAAAGCCATACTATGAATATATTTCGTATTGCGTGGTATCTGTTACCGCCGAGCGGTATATAGACGTAATCTCTGAAAAATGTTGACAGCGATATGTGCCATCTTCTCCAAAATTCGGTTATACTTCTTGAAATGTACGGATATTCAAAGTTTTCACTAAAGTGAAAACCCAACATTCTTCCCAAACCTATCGCCATATCACTGTAACCCGAAAAATCAAAATAAATCTGAAATGTATACATTATTATTCCGAGCCATGATGACGCAACCGTAAGTCTTGTACTGTCAAGTACCATTGACGCAACCGCACCCGAACTGTTTGCAAGCATTACTTTTTTGCACATACCTGCGGTAAATCTTTTTACGCCGTATGCAAAATCATCAGCCGTAACACGTCTGCTGTTCAGTTCACTCGCAACCGTACTGTACCGCACAATCGGTCCTGCGACAAGCTGCGGAAACATTGAAACGTATGCCAAAAATCCCAAAAACGATTTTTGCACCCGCGTTTTTCCTCTGTACATATCTATCGTATACGACAGCGTTTGAAATGTGTAAAACGATATTCCGATAGGCAGTTTGAAATTCGGATTAGGGATTGACGTGTGTAAAAATGAGTTGATGTTTTCAATAAAAAATCCCGAATATTTAAACATTGCAAGCAAGCCTAAATTTATCACAAGCGATGAAACAAGCGCAATCGTTGCACCTGCCCTCGCATAGTATTTATCAATTATACGTCCGTTTATATAATCCACAAACGCACTGAATATCAAAAGCACTACCCATATCGGCTCACCCCAAGCGTAGAAAAAAAGCGAGGCGATAATCAGTACTGTATTTTTATATGTAAGATTTTTCGATAAATTATATGCAATCAGCACTATCGGCAAAAATATGCACATAAACATTAAACTTGAAAATACCAAAAGAACAATCCTCCTGTTTTTTTCATTACAAAAACGATTATACTACATTACCGCCGTATAAGTCAACAACTTACAGTCAATCCCATACAAATAAAGGCTGTTTGAATTAAATCAAACAGCCTTTGTAATTATTTCGCAAATATTTTTGCAATTTCGGTCATTGTGTGACTGATTTTAATACTCTGCGGACAGACTTTTTCACATTTTTTGCATTTCTTACATTGGTCCGCACCCTTGTTAAGTTCTGCATAAATTGCCTTTGCTCTGTCTGTACCGAGTGAAGCGGTTGCATTGTACGCCTCAAATGTTTTCGGTATGTCAAGTCCGAACGGACAAGGCATACAGTACGCACATTTTGTACACGGTACAAGTGCCATTTTGTCAAATACCTCTTTTGTCTTTGCAAGCATATTAAGATTTTCTTCCGTTAGCATACCCACTTCCGCTTTATCCGCATAGCCTATATTTGACTGCACCTGTTCCATTGCACCCATACCGCTCAAAAGAAGTGATACTTCTTCTCTGTTCCACAGGAAATCCATTACCCACTCAACAGGCGTCTTTTCGTCAGACAACATTTTTGCAACCTGCGGTGACGGGTTCGCAAGTTTACCGCCCAAAAGCGGTTCCATTATAACCACGTCAAGTCCTTTTTTATGTGCATATTCAAGCCCCTCAAGACCCGCCTGATATTTTACATTAATATAGTTAAGCTGTATCTGACAAAACTCCCAATTAGGATTTGCGTCAATAATCTTTTTAAATGTTTCAACGTCATCATGGAACGAAAAACCGATATGACGGATTTTACCGTCGGCTTTCGCCTTGTTGAGCTTGTCTATAAGATTGAATTTTTCGACAACATTCTTAAATCTGTCCTTATCAAGTGCGTGCATAAGGTAAAAATCAATATAATCGGTTTGAAGTCTTTCAAGCTGTTCGTTAAGCAAACGGTCGAAATCCTCCTCACATTTCACTTCCCATGTAGGACATTTTGTGGCAATATGTATTTTGTCACGATACGGTTTTAAAACTCCGCCTATAAAACTTTCACTTTTTCCGCCGTGATAAACATACGCTGTATCAAAATAGTTCACACCTTTTTCAATAGCGTATTCAAGCATTTTTGCTGATTTTTCGGCATCAATGTCTTCCGCATTTTTTGACGTTGTCGGAAATCTCATACAACCGAAGCCCAATACCGATATTTTCTCTCCCGCCATTTCTCTGTACTTCATATCATCTTCTCCTCTCTGTTTTTAGTTACCTTTTCCTTTATAGTATAATAAATTACAGTCAAATATTCAAGCGATATTCGTAAAAACAGTGTCAGATTTGACAACAATAAAAAATTTTAGTATAATACAGATATTTAAAAAGAACTCGAACACTTTTTATTATGAAAGGAAAAATAAAATGAAAAAGATTATTTCGGCGATAATTGCCACTGCTATGATGTTTACGCTTTGCGTAACAGGTACATTTGCGGCAGAGAGTTGGCGTGAAGCGTTCGTTACACGTCTTATGAAAATTATGTCCTCAGATCCGTCATACAATCAAGTAGTTCTTACCGATCTTGACAGAAACGGTATACCGGAGGCATTCGTTATGCGTGACGGTATGGACGGAGGTATTTCAGCCGCGTTCACTATGAAAGGCAATACAATTTCAAATATTGACGTTCCTAACAACATTATCGGTACTTGCCTTTCAGACATCACCGTATACCAAGACGGCGGAAGATACATATTTGTCGGTCGTGAAGTACCGCGCTATTCTTCGGTTATCAACTTCTACAAGCTTATGTTTGACGGTCAGACTTTCTCAACAGAAAAAATACTTAAATCATATGTAAGCTCATATCAAACCGTTCCTTACGTTGATATGTACGGCAATGACTTTTTGACAAACGGTTATCCGAACAGAGCAAAAATCAAGGATTTCGTTGACAGATACGAGGGTATCAACACGCTTACCGCAACAAATTCAAATGCAAAACTATCCGTAAACGGTGTAGATGTTGAAGTATCGGGTTATTCCGTAAACGACTCAAACTATTATAAAATTCGTGATATTGCAATGGTACTTCGTACAACAAACGCACGTTTTGACGTTGCGTGGGACGAGAATTTGAGTGCTATCGCAATTTCAACGGGAGTTAAATACACAATAGTAGGCGGCGAGCTTAACAGCGACCATTCAGCCGCACTTAACGTTGACCAAAACACCGCCCCTGTTTATGTGGACGGCGAAGAAAAAGAAGTCCTTTCTTACAACATAAACGGAAATACTTACTTCAAAATCCGTGACATCGCCGATATGATAGGCTTTGATGTTGACTGGGACGGAGATACTCAAACCGTTGTTATCCGTACAAACTAAAAATTACAAACACATAAAAAAAGCCGATTAATTCGATTAACTCGGCTTTTTTTATGTGTTTTTCGAGTTTTTTGTTGAATATTGCCTTGATTAAAGGCAGAATATATAGTATAATATAAATTCAAAGCTAAATTATGGGGGAATACATAATGTCAATTTCAGAAATAGTGCTTATCGGTATAGCACTAAGTATGGACGCTTTTGCGGTCTGTATCGCAAGTTCAATGGTCTATACGAATATGACAGGGCTGAGAAAACTTTCAATGCCGATTTTGTTCGGGCTTTTTCAGGGAATAATGCCGATTTTAGGGTTCTTTCTCGGAAGTCTTTTCGCATCGTTTATTGAAAAATGGTCAGGACCGATTTCACTGCTTATTCTCGGTATAATCGGTATTAATATGATTCGTGAGGGGCTTGCCAAAGACGAAGAGACCGAGCCGAAAAAGCTCACGCTTTGGATATTACTTGTTCAAGCAGTTGCAACAAGCATTGACGCATTCGCCGTAGGTGTTTCGTTTGCCGCAAACAGTGCAAACATATGGCAGTCCGCACCGATTATTGCGGTAACTACATTCGTTCTAAGTCTTATCGCATTATTTGTCGGTACAAAAGCAGGTGAGAAACTTGGCGACAAAGCAGAAATACTCGGCGGAATTATTCTTATTATAATAGGTATAAAATCATTATTCTAAATAAACGAGCAGACGTGAAAGGAGGTTTTTAATATGTACAATGTACGACGCAAATTATGGATACTTACCGTACTTCTTTTTGCCGTGTCTGCTGTTATGTTAAAATTCTTTCCTTCTTCCGATAATAATGACGCAATCGCCACTCCGGCGAGTGCACAGCAAGCCGAAAGCGGTACATCAACCGTATTTTCAGGCGGCAGCACGGAACGTTTTGTCGCACACAGAGGATATTCAAACTATGCGCCCGAAAACAGTATTCCGGCGTTTGAGCTTGCCGGTAAAATTGGTTTTTGGGGTATCGAAACGGATATTTGCGAAACAAGTGACGGTCAATTCGTCTGTATGCACGATGACACTCTTGACAGAACAACAAACGGTTCGGGAGCTATTTCCGACTACACGCTTGACGATTTAAGTCAGTTCCAAATTGACTACGGAAATTATCTCAACACAAACGAAAACTTAAAAATACCTACTCTTGAAGAATACCTTTCGATATGCAGTACATACGGAAATGTACCGATTATCGAAATCAAAAATATCACCAATTACGATGCATTTCTAAACACAATCATAGCAAGCGGACTTGAAACGCATTGTATAATCACAGGTGCGATTGATGATGTAAAAGAAATTCGTGCAAGAAACAGTATTATCCCTGTTATGACAATCGGTTACACTCCTGCACCGTATACGGATAATCTTGAACGTATTACGGAAATATCCGAAAACAGAGGTATTTTGTATAACTATCCGCAAGTGGATCAAGCCGCAATAGATATACTCCATCAACAAAATATTTTCTGCGGTGTATGGTCCGTTGACGACACGGAAACAGCACAAAAATACATTGATTACGGTGTGGACTTCATAGTAACAAACGAAATCCCCGCAAGAATTAATCATATGGTAAATGATAATGAGTAGTGAGCCTGTCGACAAAATGTCGACAGCTCCAAAAATCACATCTTCGATGTAATTTTTGAGTATTTTTTTGAGAAAAAATCATAAAGTTCCTCCAAAGTCGAAACTTTAGATTTTAAGTCATTTCTGCCGCACAGGTCGCCAGAAATGATTTTTAATGAGGTTGCACCTCAAACTCCCAAAAATAAAGTAGGCAAAACCATAACTGTTTTGCCTACTATCTAAAAATGTGTGTCATATCAAATGACACACATTTTTTATTTGTTATCTTTTTTGTGATTCCAACCATACAATCAATACCGACATATCGGACGGTGAAACACCGGAAATTCTTGACGCTTGTCCGAGTGACTTTGGCTGTATCTTATTCAATTTTTGTCTTGCCTCTAAACGCAAGCCGTGTATATCAGAATAATCTTGATTTTCGGGAAGAAGTTTTTCCTCCATTTTCTTGAACTGCTCAACCTGTGCTATCTGTCTTTTTATATAGCCGTCATACTTTAGTTTAATTTCAACCTGTTCACAAACTGCGTCCGGAAGTGTCAGACGGTTATGGTCGACAGGTGCAAGTTTTTCATAATCAAGTTCTGGACGTTTTATCATATCGCTAAGACGTATTCCCGTCTTAACTGCGGTCGAATTATACTGTTCCAAAAGCGGATTTGCGTCTTTCGGCGGTACTATAACCGATGTCACACGCTTAATTTCATTTTCAATCATATTCATTTTTTCAAGGAACTTTTTATATCTTTCTTCCGATATAAGACCGATTTTATATCCGAACGGAGTAAGTCTTTCATCTGCGTTATCCTGTCTTAAAAGCAAACGGTATTCCGAACGTGATGTCATCATTCGGTACGGCTCGTTTGTACCCTTTGTTATAAGGTCATCTATAAGTGTTCCGATATATCCGTCCGAACGTTTTAATGTAAGCGGTTCTTCGTTTTTAAGTTTCAATGCCGCATTAATTCCGGCAATAAGTCCTTGTGACGCCGCCTCCTCATAGCCGGACGTACCGTTAAACTGTCCTGCACCGTAAAGTCCATGCACATTCTTAAACTCCAACGTTGCATACAGTTGAGTCGGATCACAGCAATCATATTCTATTGCATATGCAGGACGCATAATTTCGACATTTTCAAGTCCCTCAACACTTCGATACATTTCAAGCTGTACGTCCTCAGGCATACTCGTTGAAAAGCCTTGTGCATATACTTCCTTTGTATCAATTCCCATAGGCTCCATAAAAAGCTGATGTCTTGGCTTTTCCGAAAAACGCACAACCTTATCTTCGATAGACGGACAGTATCGCGGACCTATACCCTCAACCATACCGCCGTACATTGCCGAACGACCGAGATTGTCGTGTATAATTTGGTGAGTTTTTTCATTTGTATACACAAGATAGCAAGGAACAAGATTTTTGCCGACATTCTCCGTTTCAAACGAGAACGGCACGATTTTTTCGTCACCCTCCTCAAGCTCCATCTTACTGTAGTCAAGTGTATCCGCGTGCACTCTTGCTGGAGTACCTGTTTTAAATCGCTTTAATTCAATACCCAATCTGCGAAGATTTTCCGAAAGTTCATTTGCAGGGAACATTCCGTCAGGACCGCTTTCACGCGAATAACTTCCGATAAGAATTTTACCCTTTAAATAAGTTCCGCTGGCAATAATAACCGCTTTTACCTTATATTCAACGCCTGTATGTGTTACAACTTCCGTTACATTATTATCTTCATCGGTAATTACATTTACGATTTCCGCTTGTTTAACCTGTAAATTCTCTTGATTTTCAACACGTTTTTTCATTTCAACGTGATACTTTTTTCTGTCAATCTGTGCTCTAAGCGAATGTACGGCAGGGCCTTTGCCTTTATTAAGCATTTTCGACTGTATAAACGAAGCGTCCGCCGCTTTACCCATTTCACCGCCGAGTGCGTCAAGTTCACGAACAAGGTGACCTTTCGCCGTACCTCCTATACTTGGGTTACAAGGAAGATTTCCTATTGCGTCAAGGCTTATTGAAAACATAACCGTTTTCATACCCAATCTTGCCGCCGCCAAAGCCGCCTCACAGCCTGCGTGACCGCCTCCGATTACGGCAACATCATATTCACCTAAAACCATTATTCTTCCTCCCCGATATATTCAACCTTAGGCTGTTTTTCTTTCATATCCTTTAATATTGAGCGTTCAATTACTCTTGCGGCATAAAATTGCGGTGGATAGCAAGTAACGCAAAGTCCGATAACTACTACTATAATTGCCGCTGCAAGCGGATTAACGAATGTAAACAACGCACCGTATATAAGTACTCCTATAAGCGTTGTAAAAAAGTTACCCGGTAATTTTGCAAGTGTTATAAGCAACGCATTTTTATAAAGCGAGCCGATTCCACATTCAAATGTAACCATAATTTGATACAAATACGGGTGCATCATTGTATAAACAACAAGTACAAGTATCATAACATACAGCAACATCATCCAAAGCATACTGCCTGTTGAAACGTAAAGCGAATGATAGAAAAGAATTGCATTAAGTCCGAACACAAGCAAAACCGCGTCAATCAGCACAACTACCATACCCTGTTTAAAGTTTTCCTTAAACTTGTCCGCACCGTCACTCAAAACCCAAGTATGTTCACCGCGTGTGAAACATCTTGTTATATACGAATAAGCCGCCGTTGCAGGACCTGAACCCCAAAACGTGAACACACCGATTGAAAAAGCAAGCTGAATAAGTATCATAATACTTCCCTGCACATTTTCCGCACTTGATTCCGTACCAAGTGAAATAATAGTGTCTGAAACATTCTGAACGATATGCGTACTGCTCAAAACTATACCGCCGAAAATATATAAAATCGCAATCCATATAATACTCGTTATCGCATAAAGACAGTTCGCACCCAAAAATTTAGTGAACTTACGTATCACAATATCAAAAAACAAGAAAAAGCCTTTCTTTTTAGGTTCGTTCTTATCTACTCCCTTACCCGGTTTATCATAACCGCCGCCGAAAATTCCCATATTTTTTCTCCTTCCGAAATTTGAATACAATTTTTATTCATATAAAATATTTATGCAAACTATATTGTAACACAATTTTTTTTATGATACAATATCAAAAATAAATGTTTACAAATAAAATATCAATCGAGGTAACAAATGAGGGAAATCACGATAAATCAAAACGACGCAGGGCAACGACTTGACAAGTTTCTTACAAAATATCTTGTCAATATGCCACAGAGTATGTTATATAAAAGTCTTAGAAAAAATTGTGTCAGAGTAAACGGCAAACACATTAAAGACGGCAAATATATGCTCCAAAACGGTGATGTGTTGAAGTTATTTTTTAAAGACGAATTTTACGAAAACAAATCAAGCTTTAAAGCAGGCAATTCCGATATTGACGTTGTATATGAAGACGAAAATATTATACTTATTAATAAAGAAAGCGGTGTTGTAGTCCATTCGGACGATAAAGGCACAAAGGATACGCTTCTTGAAAGAATGCAGAGTTATCTTTACAAAAAAGGCGAATACAATCCCGAAAACGAACACAGCTTTTCGCCGTCATTCTGCAACCGCCTTGACAGAAACACATCAGGTATAATAATCGGTGCGAAAAATGCCGCCGCACTTCGTATAATCAACGAAAAAATCCGCAGTCGCGAAATTAAAAAAATATATCTTTGCATTGTCGAAGGTCATTTAAAAAAAAGCGGTCACCTTACCGCATATCTTACACGCGGTGACAAAAAAGTTACGGTTTCAGATTATCATGAAGAAAATTCAAAGAAAATCGGCACAAAATATAATGTTATTGCCGAAAAAAAAGACACTTCACTTGTTGAAGTCGAGCTTGAAACAGGACGCACACACCAAATCAGAGCACAGTTTTCGCATATAGGAAATCCGCTGTACGGAGATACGAAGTACGGCTCACGGCACAGCGGAGGTATGAAGCTTGCAAGTTACAAGTTGGTATTTGATTTTAAAACAGACGCAGGCATATTAAATTACCTAAATCACAAAGAATTTCAAATAAGCGTTGATTTTGCCAAAACCTTTGCACAGCAGAAATTATAAAGGTCAGCCGTTGCATTCGGTTTACCGAGATGCCTTACGCTTTCCTCCATCATTGCAACACGCCAAGGACAAGCAAACATTTGATTTATCGCCTCAGAAATCGGATAAGTGTCGTTTACCATAATTGCCGCGCCATTATTCACAAGGAAATTAAGGTTCCTGTCCTCTTGTCCGGGAAGGGGATTCATTGTTATCATCGGCAATCCTTTTGCAAGCGATTCTGATGTTGTAAGTCCGCCCGGCTTTGTTATTATAAAGTCGGCGGCATCCATCATTACGTCAACATTATCGACAAATCCGTATGAATATATTTTTTTATTCCACTCACATTCATCAACTACGCTTTTTATTTTCTTATTCGTACCGCAAACACACAGCACTTGAAAATCTTTCGGATATGTATCAATTTGTGCCAAAATCTTTTTTATATTTCCGTACCCCATTGAACCCATCATTATAAGTATAGTGGGAATATTTTCAATCCCGAGTTTTTTTCGTGCCTCAATAGGGTCGTTTTTCTTTACAAACTGTTCTCTTATCGGTATACCGAAAGGCAAAAGTTTCTTTTTCGCTATACCTTTTTTCTGCATTTCGTGTTCCAAAAGTTCATCCGGAATTACGTAATAGTCAAGGAACGTACTTTCCCAAAACGGATGTACGGTGAAATCGGTTACTATTCCGACAGACGGACAATCAAAAGCCGCACGGTCGGCAAGTATGCTTATACACACTCCGGCATAGCTATGCGTACCGATTATCAAATCGGGATTATATTCAGCAACGAACTTTTCAAGTTTCTTTGAAACAAATCGCGAAAATATCGATACAAGCGAATTACGGTCATACGGCTCGTCCTTTTGCGTAAGTTTGCCGTAAGCCTTCGCATACGTCTTTGCAAGGTACTTTGTCGAAAGCAAGTATCCGTCCTGTATTGAATTTCCCAAACGATGATTTACATAGTCGAATATATCAAGCATATGACATTGATGTCCGTTCTCCTCGAAATATTCCATAATAGCCTTAGCCGTAGAATGATGTCCGTAACCGGCTTTTACGGATAACAACAACACTTTCAATTTTAAGACCCCCTTGTCTTTTTTAACAATATTATAACAAATAAAAATAAATTTTTCAACCTTATTGACTTTATGAATTTAATAGACTATAATGTCATAAGTTATTAAAACGAGGGGCGGTGTATTGTGAAATGATAAGCGATATGACTAAAGGAAATCCGTTAAAATTGATAATTTCTTTTTCAGTTCCGATGCTGATCGGAAATATCTTTCAACAGGTGTATAACTTTGTTGACGCGGCGATTGTCGGTAAGTTTGTGGGGGCTGAATCTCTTGCGGCGGTAGGTTCGACAGGTACAATTGTCGGAGTTATGATTTGTCTTATGATGGGACTTACGAGCGGTGCGGGAATTATTATAGCGCAGTGTTTCGGTTCAAGGAATTTTGACGAACTGAGAAAAACAGTTACGGGACTTATTTACATAGTGGGAATTTTGGCGGTGGTTACGTCAGTTGCCGGAGTTGTGTTTTCACGGCCGATTTTATCGTTTCTGAACACACCCGATAACGTAATCGACGAGGCGGTCGCATACATAAACGTAATATTCGCATTCACAATCGGTACGGCTATGTATAACGCGTCAAGCGCAATACTCAGAAGTCTTGGTGACAGCCGTACACCGCTTTACGCACTTATACTTTCTTCTATATTAAATGTAATTTTCGACTTGTTGTTCGTTGTTGTGTTTAAAACAGGTGTTGTCGGTGCGGCAGTTGCGACTGTTATCGCACAGATTATCAGTGCGATTTATTGTATTATACATATGGTAAGACACCGCAGACAGCTTAATCTTGAGGGCATAAACTTCCAAACAACAAAACGTGCAATCAAGCGGATTTTCCAAACAGGAATACCGTCGGCACTTGAAAGCTGTCTGATTTCACTCGGCACAATGAGCGTGCAACGTCTTGTAAACTCATTCGGTGCAATGACTATGGCAGGCTATACCGCCGCCGTAAAAATCGACTCAATCGCAATCGCACCGATTGTATCGGTCGGCTCGGCATTGTCGGTTTTCTCGGGTCAAAACATCGGTGCAAATCAGATGGACAGAATAAAAAAGGGTATGTATCAAACACTTGCGTCGCTTATCGGTATATGTATAGTGATTGCTGCCGGAATTGTATTGTTCCGTAATCAACTGCTTGGCTTGTTCCTTGACAAAACACAAGCCGCAGAGGCTATCGCAATAGGAAGCAAGTACCTTACTATCGTATGTGTTGCGTATATAGTTGCGGCGGTTATGAGAACATATTTAAACGTTCTTCGCGGTGCGGGTGATGTTAATACCTCCGCAGTCGCAGGTATACTTGAACTTATAGGAAGAATTATTTTTGCATATATACTTGTTCGCCCGCTCGGCTCAACAGGTATTTGGATTGCTACTCCGCTCGCCTGGGCAATGGGTGCGTCAGTACCCGTTATCCGATACTATTCGGGTAAGTGGATTAATAAAAAGTTGGTATAAAAAAATGGCACTTTCGTGCCATTTTTTTATACTTATTCTTCTACTAATTTTACTGTTTTCTTTTCCGAAATAGGTTGTAATTGTGATGACAATACAAATATATTCACGTTCTTGGCATTATCCTTTTTGTCAAGAGAAATTTTTGTATCGTCTTTCATCGAAAGCGGTACTCTGTCAATTCCAATCATAACGCCGTTTTCATCATACATTGCCGCATATACATAGCAGTCGCCGTACTTCATTTGTGCGGATATATCAAAATCATATGATGTGTCGTTTTCTGTTTTTGTAACTTCTACCGTTGTCATAGTCATATCCGTAGGTATTCCGTTATAATGGATTGTTGCGTTTGTAAGATATGTATTTCCGACCAACACAATCTTACTCCACTCTTCCTCCGTACCTGCGTAATACACATTGGTAATACTATAACAATCACTAAAAGCATTTTTTGCAATTTTATTTATATTTTTACCCATCGTTACAGTGGTTAAGTTTGTACAGAAGGCAAATGCACTCATCCCTATCGACTTAACCTTATTCGGTATGTCAATACTTGTCAAACTTTCACATTCGTAAAACATATTTTCTTCTATTTTGTCGATATTTTCAGACAGCTTTATGCTTTCCAACTTGTTGCACCAGCTAAAAGCTTCCTCTCCTATGCTTTTAACATTATCCGTCATTGTAACATTGACTACTCCGCTCGAATAAAAAGCACCGACGCCTATACGTTCAACACTTTCAGGTATGTTTATATTTGCTAAATTGCTGCAAGAATTAAATGCATTGTCATCTATCACCGTAACCGGCAAGCCTTCAATTTCACTCGGTATAGTAGCTTCGCTGACAGATTTGTCACACTTAACAATAACCACAGATTTTCCGTCGGTACTAAAATTGTAAGTAAACGGCTCGATTGTTTTATTATAATGAATTGTTGCGTTTTTCAACGCGCCGTTGCCGTCACCTGCGCTGTTTTCTTCTATATCAATTTTATTCCATTGTGTTTCGGTACCAAAATAGTATATATCTTTTAAGCTGTTACAATCATAAAACGCATACTGTTCAATCAAATCAACACTTTTAGGTATTGTTATACTTTCCAGACTTGCACAACCGCTGAAAGCAGAAGAATATATTGTATCTACATCACTTGGAATTTTTACACTCTTTAGGCTTGTACAATTTGAAAATGTCGAACCCTGAATCCAACTTAGATTCTCAGACAATACCACTTCCGTCAAATTTGTACAGCCGGAAAATACAGAACTGCCCATATCATAAATATTATCTGTAAGAGAAACCGAAGTCAAGTTTGTACAACCATAAAATGCCTGTGCCTGTATATATGTCACGCTTTCAGGAACTGTATAGCTTGTATCGCTTTTTTCCGCAGGATATGCAACAAGTTCTGATTTATCTTTATTAAAAAGCACTCCGTTGTCAGAAGTGTAATATAGGTTGTTTTCATCAACGTTTATCGCTTCCAAATTAACGCTGTTACTGAATGCACCCGCTGCTATTGATGTTGTTTGTTGCGGAACATTTATAGTATTAACATTTTGTGTATACTTAAAAGCACAACCGTCAATTTTCGAAACACTTGACGGAATTGTATAGCTTACACCACTTTTTGCAGCAGGATATTGAATAAGTTCTGTTTTACTCTTGTTAAAAAGTACTCCGTCCTTTGAAATATAATTTTTGTTTTCAGAATCGACAACTATATTTTCAAGGCTTGTACAGCCCAAAAATGTATCGTACCCTATTGAAGTTACGGTTGACGGGATTGTTACTTTCTTCAAATCCACACATTTAAAAAACGCATCGCCATCAATCTCAGTTACCGTTGCTCCCTCAATTTCACTTGGTATATTTACTTCCGCCACTTCCTTGGCACATTTTGAAATCGTAACCGTATTATCTTCATTTACCCAATATTCCAAATAGTTCTCATACGTTTCCGCACTTGCCGTCATCGGCACAAATGCACACAGCATTGACAGTGCCAAAATCATACTTAAAATTTTCTCTCTCATAAAATAATTGCCTCCCACATATAAATTTTTACATATATAGCTTATCATATCTTGGTAGGAATTGCAATATATTTTTCAAATATTGTCTTTTTTAGTTTCTTATCAACCTTATTGTCGCAACGGTCATATCGTCGATTACTGCGTCACGGCTTTTTTTGACTGCATTTTCAATTACGGATTGTGCCATTTCGTCCATAGTGTCAAACGGCATTTTTATTTCTTTTTTCAGCCAATCTGTACGGACAGTACCAAATCCCGCTTCACTTATTCCGTCCGACATCATTATTATTATATCGCCGTCATCAAGGCGTTTGGCTTGTCCCTGTACCTTTATATCAGGCAGCATACCGACAGGCAACGAAACAGAAAACACCGTTTCGACATTCGGACCGTGAAGTACAATACTCTCCGAACCGCCGATTTTGAAAAACTCACATATACCTGTCATAAGGTCTATACATAGCAGATCCACGGTAGAAAAGCACTCATAGTCAAGTTTTAAACAGAGTGCCGAATTTATCATATCAATAGACGTTTTCACGCCAAACCCCGACTGCAAAAATTCTCTCAACAATTTCAGTGTTATATGGCTCTCAAACATTGCCCTTTTACCGCTGCCCATACCGTCCGACAAAATCACATACTGTTTATAATCCTCCGTCACGAACGTATCTATACTGTCGCCCGACACTTCGCTGAAATCTCGGCTTATCTGTCTTATCGCAATATCTGCGGTAAATTTTGCGCGTGACACAAATTTCATAAGTCCGTTCGCACTGTCACACTCATAGCCCATAGGTGTTTCGACAACGTTTTCAAGCACGTTTTCAATCTTCCCGACTTCCGTACCCTTAGACGTTCCGAGATATACCTCCATTTTTCCGTGACTGCTTTCAATAACGCTTATTTCAAATGCCATAATTCCGACTTTGTCAAGCTCGGCAATAAGTGTTTCCTCCAAATCCTCTCTGAACGTAAAGCCGGAACATATATTTTCCGCCATTGTGTCCATAAGGCTTGACATTTCTTTATACTGTCTTGCAACCAAGTCACGGCTTGTAACCGCCTCGCCCGTCCGCACAAGGTTTTTCTTATACAGTTCATAGACGTGATTAAACTCCACAACGAACAAATCAGGTCGTAAGCATTTATCCTTAAAGCTGTTCGGTACTGATGTAAACTCCAATATCCCCCTTGTTTCAATCGTATCAAGCAACAGCATTATACTGCGGTATGTGCGTGTAAAGTCGGACTGCCAGCATTTAACCGCATTCGGACACCCCTCGCACACTCTGTCCGCAACCTCATCAAAAAGCGTAGCAACATCTTTATTATATGATTTCAGTCTTTTCTCCGAAGCATTTGAAAAACACTCCTCCAAACTCTTAAATGCCTTTGCCGATTTTTCAAGCTGCATAGACAAATACTCTTTAACTCTTACGTCCGCACTCACCGTTTCAAGCTTTAACGACCTTGCAAAAAAAGATTTTATATACCCTTGAACTTTATTCGGTGTCAGTACAAAAAGCACCGCCCCTATCGCTGTTTCGATAATCGTCACAGGCAAAGACGATGCACTTCCAGCATACAAAAGTGTCACCGCACTGCCGCCCAAGAATCCCAACGCAACTCCGAAACGTCCGAACGATTTCAGCAAATTTCCGAACAATGCACTTATACCGAAAATACCCATAGTCACAACCGCCGACGGTGACGACATTGCCGACATAAACCCTATACAAAGTCCCCCGCTGCCCGCCGCCGCAATACCGCCGTGAAGTGCAATGCAAAGTACCGCATATACGGAAACTATATTGGCAAGACTGATATTATACGGAAACACAATTCCCGAAAGTCCCGTTATAAAAACACCCACGCTTACAGAAATACTGATAAGCTCGTCCTGTGCGGTCTGCGTGCGTTTTTTGCGGTTTGCAATCAATCCGTGTGCTTTTTTGAATATTATATACATGAGTGAGGTGACTATCGACTCAACAAAAAGCATAAGTATATCGTATGCTCCTACATATGTATATATAAGAAAAACAAATCCGCCGACCATAACCGCACCGCCCACGCACGCCGCGTCAAGCACAAGATTTTCCTTATTTCTGAAACGTGTATATATCCAAAACAACAGTGCCGCAACAAGATATTTTGTAAGCACCGCACTGCCTGCCGACGTCATAAGTGCAATCGAAAGCACAGTTATACCAAGATACGCAATACTTTTATCAAAGCAAGAAGCAAAAAAAGCCACTCCGAACGGAAAAAGTCCCAAAACAGACGCTCGTCCTGCCAAAAGCAATAGCATACTCATTCCCACATCTCTCACAGACGGTGCTCGGAGCATTTCTGTATTCCGTTGTCTTTTTACCGCTGGCTGACTCATTTTTAATTCCTCCTACAAGTGCAATATAGGTTATTATACCACTTGTTTATGGATAAATATGTAAAATCCTGTTGTCGATATATAAAAATATTTCGACATCATTTTTTGACAAATTGCGTTTGCATATGATATACTACATACATACTTTTTTATATTGAGAGGATTAGATTATGAAAAAAATTTTGATTTTTTCCGATACTCACGGCGATATTAACCGCTGTTTAGATATAATCGAAAAAGCTGACAGTGTAAGTGCGATTTTCCACGCAGGCGATTACACAGGTGACGCGGAAGATTTGGAGTCGATATACCCAAACATACCTATATATTATGTAAAAGGCAACAACGACTACTTTTCAAAAGCGCCGTCACATATGCTTGTTACAATAGACGGTGTTAAGATATTTATTACGCACGGTCACGAACAGAATGTAAAATACGAATATAAATTTATGACTCTCCGCAAGGCTGCCGAAAAATATGATCCCGATTTAATAATATTCGGTCACACGCACATTCCTTATACCGATTACAAAGGTAAAGCCACGCTTTTAAACCCGGGAAGTATACGTTATACAGGCACATATGCAGAGGCTGAAATCGAAAACGGTAAACTAAAAACAAAAATCATAGAAGTTTGATATACAAATTATACAAAAATGTCACGTTATTTTATATATCCCCGTTATGCGTGACATTATTAATGAATTATTTGTAAAAATGTCACGTCTTGTCACGCAATATGACAATTTTAAACGATTTATACCTTTTTAATATAGAAGATTTATCCTTTATATTGCAATTTTTACAGTAATAATTTATACTATTATTGAACTTAATTGAGTTCATTAAACGAGAAAAGACGGTGCATTCCCCAATGTGCACCGTCTTTTTTTCTTAGAATCCAATAAATTGTCCGGAACGTGCAAAGCATTTATTTTAAGTTTTTACTTTAATTAATAACCCGACAAAAAAACAGGCAAGCCTATCTCTGTACGGCTTGCCTGTGCACTTTTTCTTATAAATTTTTTGTTACTTCTTTTAAATATTCCGCAAATTCATCTTTCAAATCATCTCTTGAAAGTGCAAAATCGACTGTTGCCTGTAAAAATCCCTGTTTACTTCCTATATCGTATCTTCTGCCATCAAAGTCATATGCGTACATATCTTCATTCTTTGCAAGCATTACAAGTGCGTCGGTAAGCTGTATTTCGCCGCCTGCACCCTTAGGTGTTTTTTCAAGGCAATCGAATATTGCAGGTGTGATTACATATCTGCCGAGTACCGCAACGTCTGACGGTGCGTCCTCTTTTTTCGGCTTTTCGACCATTCCTTTCAGCTTATACATTCTGCCTTCAACATTATCGCAGTCCACAATACCGTACTTTGAAACTTGATCCATTCCGACCTTTTGCACTCCAAGCACTGTCGCATTATATTTGTCAAACTGTTCGATAAGCTGACTCAAACACGGTTTTTCCGCCACAACCACATCATCGCCGAGCATTACCGCAAAAGGCTCGTTTCCGACAAAGCTTTTTGCACAAAGTACAGCGTGTCCAAGACCTTTCTGTTCCTTTTGACGTACAAACTGAACGTTTATTTTATCCGACACTTCACGAACAGCATTAAGCATTTCCTGCTTGCCGTCACGTTCAAGTATCGTTTCAAGCTCATATGCCTTATCAAAATGATTTACAAGTGCGTCCTTACCGCGTGATGTAATTATAAGCAAATCCTCAATGCCCGATGCGATTGCCTCCTCAACAATATACTGAATTGTCGGCTTATCGACTATCGGCAGCATTTCTTTCGGCACTGCCTTAGTCGCCGGAAGAAATCTTGTTCCGAACCCTGCCGCAGGTATTACCGCTTTTGTTACTTTCATATTTTCTCCTCCCTCAATTTCTAATTTTATAACTATCTATTATTATACCACATATTTTCCATAATTGCGATATAAAAATCAGTTAATTTATTTCAAATTTCAACACTTGATATTGTTTCAAATCTGCGGTATAATATTTTTATATATATAATTACAGATTAAGGAGAAAAAACAGAATGTTTATAAGAGATATATTTGCTCAAAAAAAGCCGGTGCTTTCATTTGAAGTATTTCCGCCGAAAAAGGACAGCGGACTTGACAATGTAATTTCAGCAGTTGACGAGCTTTCAAAAATGCCTATTGACTATATGAGCGTTACATACGGTGCAGGCGGCAGTAATTCAAAAAATACCGCATACATCGCCTCACATTTAAAGAATAATCTTTCTATTCCGTCACTTGCACATCTTACTTGCGTTGCAAACTCAAAGGACGATATTAAGGTAAAATTACAGGAATATAAAGACCTTGGAATTGAAAATATCCTTGCACTTCGCGGTGACAAGCCGAAAGATTATGACGGTGAAATATTCCCGGGTTATCACTATGCAAACGAACTTGTAGAGGCAATCAAAGATTTCGGCGATTTTTGTGTCGGCGGTGCTTGTTACCCTGAGTGTCACCCTGATTCTCCGAGCCTTGACGCCGATATTGAAAATTTAAAAGTAAAAGTTGACGCAGGTGTTGATTTTCTTGTTACTCAAATGTTTTTTGACAACGACGAATTTTACAAATTCCGCGATAAACTTGCAAAGAAAGGTATAAACAAACCTATCACAGCCGGAATAATGCCTCTTACAAACGCAGGTCAAATACAGCGTATGGCAATTCTTTCAGGCGGTGCGTCTATGCCGTCAAAATTCTTGCGTATGATTTCAAAATACCAAGACAATCCGGAGGCTTTAAAACAAGCAGGTATTGCGTATGCGGTTGATCAAATTATCGACCTGCTTTCAAACGACATTGACGGTATTCATCTTTACACAATGAACAAGCCCGAAACCGCACAGAAAATCGTAAATGTTATAAACAACCTATTTGTATAATTCGCATTTTGCAAGGAGAACTTATGAACGGAAAACTATATTTATGTGCCACACCGATAGGCAATCTCGGTGATGTGTCCGCGCGTTGTCTTGAAGCATTTAACAATGCCGATTTAATTGCCGCGGAAGATACAAGGCGTACTCTTCAGCTTTTAAATCACTTTGAAATATCAAAGCCGCTGACAAGCTACCACGAACACAACAAGCACGAAAAAGGCGAATATATTATATCACTTTTAAAAAACGGTAAAAACATTGTACTTGTATCGGACGCAGGTACTCCCGCAATTTCAGATCCCGGTGAGGACTTAGTTAAGCTATGTATCGAAAACGATATTGACGTTACCTCAATCCCCGGACCTGTTGCAGGTATAAACGCACTGATACTGTCGGGACTTCCGACAAGACGATTTGCATTTGAGGGATTTCTTTCGGTGAACAAGCGTCACAGAAAAGAACATCTTGAACTTGTGAAAAACGACACTCACACACTCATCTTTTACGAGGCACCGCACAAATTAAAAAACACACTTTCCGATATGCAAAAGACATTCGGCGGTGACAGAAAAATCGCTCTTGTGCGTGAGCTTACAAAAATTCACGAAGAAGTGAAAAGATGTACAATCGACGAGGCAATCGCATATTATTCCGAAAACAATCCGCGCGGTGAATATGTACTTGTAGTCGAGGGTGCAAAAGAAGTCGAAGAAACGGAAGAAAACGAATGGGAAAACATTTCAATTAAAGAACACGTTGACAAATACATTGCGGAAGGTCTGACTTCAAAAGACGCAATAAAAAAAGCCGCCGCAGACAGAAATCTTCCGAAACGTGACATATACAACGAATATCACAGAGGTGAATAACGTGAAAAAGAAAACATTATTTTTAATAGGCACTGCCGCCGCGGCAGGCATATACAGTGCAATAACAGGCAAAGGTTTATTCAACAAACCACGCTTTAAAGAACAGCACGAACGCGTTGCAAACTACGTTGAAACTCACTATCCGAACGCAGTTTACACTCCTATCGAAATGACCGCAAACGGTTGGGTAACGGTCATAAGACGTATTGCAAGACCGAACATAATCCTTTACATCACCCGTGACGGAAACGGCAATTATGTCTTTACCGAATCGGAAGTCCGAAATGCGTAACCAAAAACAACGCTTTGGCATAGTATAAACCATAAACAAATTAAAGGAGGTTTTTACTATGTTTTTCGGCGGAGGATGTAATAACAATTCAGACAGTTGGATATGGATTGTGGTAATAGTGGCACTTGTTATACTTTGCTGTGACGGTAATATTTTCGGCGGAAGCAATAACAACTGCTGTTGCTGTTGCGATCCATGCTGCGACCCTTGCTGTGACAATCACAAAAACGATTGCTGCTAAAATCTACTGTACTTAAAGGTGCCGGCATATCGGCACCTTTTTTAGTGCAAAATAAATTTTACAAAAAATTAATAAAAAACAGTAGTAATCCTTACGTTTTTGTGATATAATATACGTTAATAATGCGATAATTCCATTCTTTGGGATTACACAGACCGATATTATTTATGAGGAGAAAAATAAATGAGTATATTCGACAAAATATTCGGCACATATTCTGACAGAGAACTAAAGAGAATACGTCCTATCGCAGACAAAGTTATGGCACTTGAGGACGATATGGCAAAACTTTCAGATGCAGAATTAAAAGCCAAGACACCTGAGTTTAAGGAAAGACTTAAAAACGGCGAAACACTTGATGATCTTCTTCCTGAGGCATTTGCGGTAATGCGTGAGGCAAGCTGGCGTGTACTTGGAATGAAACACTTCTATGTACAGGTTATCGGTGGTATTATTCTTCATCAGGGACGTATCGCAGAAATGAAAACAGGTGAAGGTAAAACTCTTGTTTCTACACTTCCTGCATATTTGAACGCTTTAACCGGTGACGGTGTACATATTGTCACCGTAAACGATTATCTTGCTAAGCGTGACAGTGAGTGGATGGGAAAAGTTTACCGTTATCTTGGTATGAGTGTCGGACTTATTATTCACGAACTTGACAACGGCGAAAGACGTGAGGCATATGCCGCTGACATAACTTACGGTACAAATAACGAACTTGGTTTCGACTATCTTCGTGATAACATGGTTGTTCATAAAGAAGAAATGGTACAGCGCGGTCATAATTATGCAGTAGTCGATGAAGTTGACTCAATTCTTATAGATGAGGCGAGAACTCCGCTTATCATTTCCGGTATGGGCGAGGACGCAAATGACCTTTACAGAGTTGCCGATATGTTCGTTAAACGTCTTAAAAAGGTTGTCGTTACAGAACACGACGACAAACAGCTTGACGAAGATGTAGACGCAGATTATATCGTTGACGAAAAAGCAAAAACAGCTATGCTTACCGAACAGGGTATTAAAAAAGCTGAACAAGGTTTCGGTATCGAAAACCTTTCCGACCCTGAAAATATGAAACTTCAACACCACATCAACCAAGCCTTGCAGGCTAACGGTGTTATGCACCGTGACCAACAGTACGTTGTTCAGGACGGCGAGGTTATGATTGTTGATGAATTTACAGGACGTATAATGCCGGGCAGACGTTACAGTGACGGTTTGCACCAAGCTATCGAAGCAAAGGAAGGCGTTAAAATCGAAAACGAGTCAAAGACTCTTGCAACAATCACATTCCAAAACTTCTTCCGTCTTTACAACAAGCTTTCGGGTATGACAGGTACAGCTCTTACTGAAGAAGAAGAATTCCAACATATATATAAGCTTGACGTTGTTGCCGTTCCTACAAATAAGCCAGTAATCCGTAAGGATTTACATGACGTTGTATTCAAAACAGAAAAAGGCAAGTTTATGGCGGTTATCAAGCAAATTCAAGAATGTAACGCAAAGGGACAGCCTGTACTTGTAGGTACCGTAAACGTAGACAAGTCGGAAATACTTTCGGCACTTCTAAAGCGTGCAGGAATTAAACACGAAGTCCTAAATGCGAAGTATCACGCAAAAGAGGCTGAAATCGTTGCACAGGCAGGTAAAAAAGGTGCTGTAACAATCGCAACAAACATGGCGGGTCGTGGTACTGACATTAACCTTGGCGGTAATGCAGAATATATGGCTAAACATGAAATGGCACGTCAAGGATTTACAGATGAGCTTATTGCAGAGGCAACAGGTTTCGGTGATACAGATGATGAAGATATTATCAATGCAAGAAAAGTATTTACCGAACTTAACGACAAATTCAAAGCACAAATCAAGCCGGAACAAGACGAAGTTCGCGAGCTTGGCGGTTTGTATATTATAGGTACTGAACGTCACGAATCAAGACGTATCGACAATCAGCTTAGAGGTCGTGCAGGTCGTCAGGGTGACCCCGGTGTATCTCAATTCTTCCTTTCACTTGATGATGATCTTATGAGAATTTTCGGCAGTGACAAGGTTAAGTCTATGGTTGACGCACTCGGCCTTGAAGAGGACGAGCCTATCCAAGCAAAAATGCTTACAAATGCAATCGAAAATGCACAAAAAAATCTTGAAAGCAGAAACTTTGATTCTCGTAAGCACGTTCTTCAATACGACGAAGTTATGAACGAACAGCGTAAGATTATATACGCACAGCGTCAAATGGTACTTGACGGTGAGGATATAAGCGGTACTATCAAGAATATGATGGAATCTGCAATCGACAGTGCACTTGACGATTATATCGGAATTTCAGAAATTCCTGAAGATTGGAACATTCGTGCAATCACAGAATTTGCAAATCAATATCTAAATGCTCAAGGTGAATTTAAAATCCCTGAAGAAGATATGGAAACTATCACAAAAGCAGACGTTAAGGATATGCTTATGGAGCTTGGCAACAAGCGTTACGAATCACAAGAAGAAGTATTCGGCGAGAATATGCGTGAGCTTGAAAGAGTGCTTATGCTTAGAGTTGTCGATACTCTTTGGATGGATCATCTTGACGAAATGGAACACGTTAAACGTGAAATCGGTCTTAGAGCATACGGTCAGCACGACCCTGTTCTTGAATACAGAAATGTCGGCAGTGAGCTTTACGAAAATATGCTTGACAGCATAAAGAAAGATACTGTAAGATACGTACTTTCAGCTATGCCGAGAGTTAAGATTGAACGTGAGCAAGTCGCTAAACCGCTTGATACAGGCGGTGACGGTTCTCTCGGAAACACACCTAAACGTGCAAAGAAAGAACCCGGCAGAAACGACCCTTGCCCATGCGGCAGCGGTAAGAAATACAAGAACTGCTGCGGTAAGAACAAATAATCTAAACAAACCCTACGGTTTTGTTTACAATCTAAAGGGTATTGCAAAATGCAATACCCTTTTTACACGAAATTTTTACGAAAGGATATAAATAATGAACGTAAGAGAATTACTCGGCAAGAGAATGCTGTTTTTTGACGGCGGTATGGGTTCAATGCTGCAAAAAAACGGTATGGGTGCGGGTGAAATTCCCGAACTTTTAAACCTTACAAATGCCGCTTTAATAGAAAAAATACATACCGAATATCTTGAAGCGGGTGCAAACATCATAACCACAAATACCTTCGGCGCAAACCCGTTAAAATCAGAAGAAATCGGCGAAAGCCTTGATATGATTATCGCCGCCGCAATAGGCATTGCAAGAAAGGCGGTAAACAGTTTTCAATCAGAGGAAAATCCGCGATTTGTTGCATTCGACATCGGTCCTTGCGGTAAATTGTTAGAGCCTTTGGGCGACCTTTCTTTTGATGATTGCTATGACGCATTTGCGAAAATCGCAAAAACTGCCGAAAAATGCGGTGCCGACCTTGTTATAATAGAAACAATGTCTGACACTCTTGAGGCAAAAGCCGCCGTACTTGCAGTAAAGGAAAACACTTCACTCCCTATTTTCTGTACAATGACGTTTGACGAAAGCTATAAAACGCTTACGGGCGGTGACGTCAAGGTTATGTCGGCGATTATGGAAGGACTTGGTGTTGATTGTGTTGGTATAAACTGTGGTCTTGGTCCTGCTCAAATCGGTGAAATGATGACTGACCTTGCCGAAATTTCTTCAATTCCTATAATGGCACAG
The DNA here is from genome assembly GCF_046972485.1 of Hominilimicola sp. Classification (NCBI taxonomy): domain Bacteria; kingdom Bacillati; phylum Bacillota; class Clostridia; order Eubacteriales; family Oscillospiraceae; genus Hominilimicola; species Hominilimicola sp. The sequence continues at coordinate 3,145 of NZ_JBKVWU010000020.1, read as the reverse complement.
CCAAACGCAGGATTGCCTCAAATCGAAAACGGCAAAACAGTTTACAATGTATTACCAGAACAATTTGCAGACGAATGTGAACATATGGCAAAGCTTGGTGCGTCTGTTCTCGGCGGTTGTTGCGGTACAACACCTGACCATATAAGAAGTCTTGTTGAAAAATGCAAAAACTACAAACCGATAGTCGAAGAAAAAAACATCACTGTCGTTGCGTCATATTCAAAAACGGTTGTACTCGGAAAAGGTCCTGTAATTGTCGGCGAACGTATCAATCCGACAGGTAAGAAAAAGTTTAAAGAAGCACTTAGAAACGGCGACATAGACTATATTCTAAACGAGGCATTTGCACAACGTGACGCAGGTGCGCACATACTTGACGTAAACGTCGGACTGCCGGAAATTGACGAATGTTCGACAATGGAAAAAGCGGTTAAGGCAATCAGTGCCGCTGTAAATCTTCCTTTACAGATAGACAGTTCCGACCCTGTAACAACCGAACGTGCATTGCGTATTTACAACGGTAAACCTATGGTAAACTCCGTAAACGGCAAGGAAGAAAGCATAAAAGCAATTATGCCGATAGTTCAAAAATACGGCGGTGTACTTGTCGGACTTTGTCTTGACGAGGAAGGTATCCCTACTACTGCCGAACAAAGATTTGAAATTGCAAAAAAAATCCGTGACAGAGCGTCAGAATACGGCATAAAGCCGAAAAACCTTGTAATGGACGCACTTACTCTTACAATTTCGGCACAGCAAAAAGAGTCTGCCGAAACAATCAAAGCATTGAAAATGATAAAGGACCGGCTTGGTATTTGTACAACTCTTGGCGTATCGAACATATCATTCGGACTTCCGCGCCGAGAAATAGTCAATGGAACATTCTTCGCATTGGCACTTAACAACGGTCTTGACGCCTGTATTATCAACCCGTGTGCCGATTCAATGATTAACACCTATCGTGCATTTATGGCACTTTCGTGCTATGACGCGGATTGTCAGGAATATGTAAGCAAATATGCGGGTACAAAGTCACAGACAACCGTAACAAAAGAAAATCAGGCGGAAGAAAAAGCTGAAAATGTCAATCCGCTTTTCGATATAATCATAAAAGGTCTTAAAGACCAGTCGTTTGACGAAACAGTTCGTCAGCTTGAAACTACCGATCCGATGGACATTATCAACAACATACTTGTTGAAGCACTTAACGTTGTCGGTCGTGAGTTTGAAAAAGGTACAATGTTCCTACCTCAGCTTATGATGAGTGCAGAAACCGTCAAAAATTCATTTGACGCAATCAAGGCTCACATTGACCAAAGCGGCGAAGCACAGGAAAGCAAAGGTAAAATCTTGGTTGCAACGGTTAAAGGCGATATTCACGACATCGGCAAAAACATCGTAAAGGTGCTTTTGGAGAACTACGGTTATGATGTTTATGATTTAGGCAAGGACGTACCGCCCGAACTTATTGTCGAAACATTAAAAGAAAACGATATTCACATATGCGGACTTTCCGCACTTATGACTACAACAGTAGTAAGTATGGAAGATACAATCAAAGCAATTCGTGCGGCAGGACTTGATACAAAAGTATGGGTTGGCGGTGCGGTGCTTACACAGGAATATGCCGATATGATAGGTGCGGACAAATACTGCAAAGACGCACTTTCTTCGGTAACTTACGCAAACGAATTTTTTGGAAATTAATAAAAATTGAGAGTACGGAAACAAATTAATCTAAGCAGATAAATCAAATGTCGATTTATCTGCTTTATTTTTTTGCAATAATGACAGATTTGAATTGACAAAAACAAAAAAGAATGTTATAATCAATTCATAGTGAACAAATAGGAAAATAGGAGTATAGAATTACGGTATGGAAAATCAATTTGAACGAACGGAACTTCTTTTAGGAAAAGATGCCATACAGAAACTGAAAAATGCACACGTTGCGGTTTTCGGTGTAGGCGGTGTAGGCGGTTTTGTTGTCGAGGCGCTCGTTAGGAGCGGTGTAGGCGAAATAGACGTTATAGACAAAGACACCGTTTCGCTTTCAAACATAAACCGACAGATAATCGCACTTCACAGTACTGTCGGACAACCTAAAGTCGAAGTTATAAAAAATCGTGCATTGGATATAAATCCAAATGTAAAAATAAACGCGTTTGAAACATTCTTCTTGCCCGATACGGCAGATATGTTTGATTTTTCAAAATATGATTACGTTGTTGACGCAATAGACACCGTAAAAGGTAAAATTGAAATAATACTTCGTGCCGAAAAAGCCGGAGTAAAAATTATCAGCTCTATGGGTGCGGGAAACAAGCTTGATCCGACACTTTTTGAAGTTTCGGACATTTACAAAACGTCCGTATGTCCTTTGGCGCGCGTTATGCGCCGCGAGCTTAAGGCAAGAGGTATAAAAAAATTAAAGGTAGTTTATTCAAAAGAAGAGGCTATCAAAATTCCGTCACCGGACGGCGAAAGACCTGTTCCGGGAAGTATTGCGTTTGTACCGTCAGTTGCGGGATTGATTATAGCCGGAGAAATAATTAAAGATTTGGTTAAGGAGGAATAACATTGAAAATTTCAACTAAAGGCAGATACGCTGTAAGGCTTATGCTTGACGTTGCAATTCACGGTATGGATAAAAACGTTTCTATGCGTGATGTTGCAGAACGTCAAAATATATCAATAAAATATCTTGAACAAATTGTGAGTATCCTTACCCGTGTGGGATACTTAAAGAGTGTGCGTGGTGCCCAAGGGGGTTACCGACTCACAAAAGCACCGTCAGAATACACAATCGGAGATATTTTGCGTACAACGGAGGGAACACTTTCACCTGTATCGTGTCTTGAAGATGAAGAAAATACTTGTCCACGAGTTTCTGTGTGTCCGACAATAAAGCTTTGGAAAGGGCTTTATGATGTTATCAATAAATATGTTGACAGCATTACTCTTGAAGATTTGGTAAACGAAAGTATTACAATCAATTCACCTGATTTTTGTATATAAAAATAACGGACGGCTATGGTTCGTCCGCTGCGAATACAGTGTGTAGGGGCGATCATTGGTCGCCCTTTTTTAATTTTCAGTATTGTGCCACCCCTCAGTCAACTTCGTTGACAGCTCCCCTCAAGGG
>NZ_JBKVWU010000019.1:0-30045 GCF_046972485.1 Hominilimicola sp. | reverse complement strand
GTCTATACCGATAAGTCGGCACGAATCGTTTGTTGACAAAATACCGTGCGAATGTCCGCCGCCGCCGAGTGTGCCGTCTGCATATATACCGTTCGGTTTGATATTCAGCGCATCAATGCTTTCCCCAAACAATACTGAAATATGTTTAAATTCCATTTTGATTCCCTTTCAATTAATTTTTTGAACCGTCAACACTTTATCGACAACCTCAAATCAAATATTAAGTCCGTAATTTAATATTCCGTCCATCATAATATCGTCTGAAAGTTCATCTTGGTATCTATCCCATTCTTCACTGTCCCATATTTCAAGACGTGTGTTTGCACCTACAAGCACAACATCTTTTTTCAGGTTAGCATATTCCATCAGACGCTTTGCGATTGGCACTCTGCCTTGCTTGTCTATAACGGCTGAAGTAGCCTTACCGAAAAACAAACGTACAAAAGCCGCAGCATTTCTGTCTGTGGCAGTTGGGAGTTGATTAATCTTTTCAGAAATCTTATCCCATTCCTCTTGTGTGTATAATTGAAGGCATTTATCTGACATTGAACGTGTAACGTACACTGTTTCGGACATATTTTCTCTAACTTTGGCAGGCAAGATAATTCTTCCGCGCTCGTCAAGCTGACGCGGATATTCGTCAACAAAATTTACCATATTCAATGTCACCTGCCTTTTTATTGATTTATGGGTTACTCTCTCCAATTTGACCGTTTGTCACCCCAAACGCTCCAATCCGCTCCCATTAACTCCATTTTACCCTAAATCAATCAAAAGTGCAATAGGTTTTTTGTATTTTTTTCAGCTCATACATCTCATTTTAACTCATTTTACTGTTTTGCTTGTAAAATTAAGCTAAATGGGATATAATTAGCTTAACTGCATTTTTAATCACATATATATTTGGTGTTGAGTTTACATAATTGCACACTATATATTGTGGTTGTTACTATTATATCACAAATATTTCAGTTTGTGAATAGAATTTTTAAAATTCATTTGCAGAATTGTTACAGAATAATTTCAAAGCAAAACATTATTTTTTGGAGGATATACATAATGGAAAAATCAGAAGAAAAAATCATAAATCAGCTTACGTCTGAATTTAACTTACGTTCCGAACAGGTTACAAACACCGTAAAACTGATTGATGACGGAAACACAATTCCTTTCATTGCCCGTTACAGAAAAGAGGCAACAGGCTCTCTAAGTGATGAAATATTACGAGATTTTTACGACAGGCTTTCATATTTACGTAACCTTGAAGATAAAAAAGAAGAAATATTGCGTTTGATTGACGAGCAAGAAAATTTGACCGTTGAAATCGAAAAATCAATTGAAAATGCCGTAACATTATCGGAACTTGAGGATATATACCGTCCGTTCAGACCAAAACGCCGCACAAGAGCGACTATCGCAAAAGAGAAAGGACTGGCACCGCTTGCCGAAATTATCCTTGCACAAAATCCGAGCGATAATATAGAAAGTATTTCGCTTGATTTTATCGACGCCGAAAAAGATGTTGAAAGCAGTGAGGACGCAATAGCCGGTGCTATGGACATAATCGCCGAAGAAATCAGTGATAACCCCGAATACAGAAAAGATATTCGTCAAAAAACAATCGACTTTGGTCTTTTGGTTTCAAAAGCGTCAACAGAAGACGACAGTGTATACCGTCTTTACTATGATTTTGCCGAACCAATAAAAAAACTTGCAAACCACAGATTGCTTGCGATAAATCGTGGTGAAAAAGAAGGATTTTTATCGGTAAAAATTGATATTGACGAAGAAAAAATCACAAACTATCTTTTCAGACGACTTACTCCAAAACACGAATCACCGTCTACAAAGTACGTCAAGCTTGCCGCCGAGGACAGTTATAAACGACTCATCGCGCCGTCCATATCAACAGAAATACGCAATATGCTTACGGAAAATGCCGAGGAGGCATCAATAAAGGTATTCAATCAAAATCTTTCGGGACTTTTATTGCAACCGCCTATTAAGGATAAAATCGTTATGGGCTTTGACCCGGGTTACAGAACAGGGTGCAAAGTCGCGGTTGTGGACGAAACAGGCAAAGTCCTTGACACCAACGTTGTTTACTGCACATTGCCTAACCACGACAAAGACAAGGCTAAGAAAATTCTTACGGATATGATTTTAAGAAACAATGTAAACTTAATTTCAATCGGTAACGGAACAGCCTCAAAGGAAAGTGAAATATTTATTTCCGACCTTTTAAAAGAAATTGACCGAGAAGTATTTTACATTATGACAAACGAGGCAGGTGCGTCTGTTTACAGTGCGTCAAAGCTTGCAACCGAAGAATTTCCGCAGTATGACGTTGCACTCAGAAGTGCCGTTTCAATAGCAAGACGTGTGCAAGACCCGCTTGCAGAGCTTGTAAAAATTGACCCTAAATCAATCGGTGTCGGACAGTATCAGCACGATATGAACCAAAAGCGCCTTGGTGAGGCACTCGGAGGAGTGGTTGAAAATTGTGTAAACAGTGTCGGTGTTGACCTTAATACCGCCTCTCCGTCACTGCTTGCATATGTTGCCGGAATTAACAAAACCGTTTCAAAAAACATCATCACATATCGCGAAGAAAACGGTAAATTCAATACAAGAAAAGAACTTTTGAAAGTGCCAAAACTCGGTGCAAAAGCATTTGAGCAGTGCGCAGGTTTCTTGCGTATAACAGACGGTGACAATGTCCTTGACAACACCTCCGTCCACCCTGAAAGCTACAAAGCCGCCGCGCAGCTGCTTAAACATATGGGATATACCGAACAAGACGTTCAAGACGGTACTGTTGCGGATTTAAAGCAACGTCTGTCGAAAGAAAATACACACAAATTAGCCGAAGAACTCGGAATAGGTGAAATCACTTTAAAAGACATTGCCGACAGTATTATAAAGAAAGGTCGCGACCCGCGTGAAGAATTGCCGCAACCCGTTTTAAGAAGCGACATTCTCTCAATGGAGGACTTAAAACCGGATATGGTACTGACGGGAACGGTGAGAAACGTTATAGATTTCGGTGCATTTGTCGATATAGGTGTTCATCAAGACGGACTTGTACACATATCGCAAATATGCGACCGATACATCAAGCACCCAACCGACGTACTTTCAGTCGGTGACGTTGTGAAAGTTCGTGTACTTGAAGTTGACGTACCGAAAAAACGTATTTCACTTACTATGAAGGAGGTATGATTATGAACAACATTGCTTTTCCTAAACTCGGCATTTCTCTAAACATTTCACCTGTCGCATTTTCAATAGGTTCAAAGCCCATTTATTGGTATGCACTTATCATTCTTTCAGGTTTTCTTTTGGGATTATTTTTCGTTTATAAAACCTGTGAAAAGCGTGGTGTGAAAAAAGATAATGTATGGGATATCGCCTTGTTCGGACTTATTTTCGGAATAATAGGCGCAAGAATATATTATGTGCTTTTCGCACTCGATGAATTTGACTCGATAGCCGATATGTTTAAAGTCTGGAACGGCGGACTTGCTATTTACGGCGGTATTATCGGTGCGATAATCTCAACCGTTATATACTGCAAGGTTAAAAAGCTGAATATCGCCAAAGTCTTTGACGTATGTGCACCCGGTCTGTTTATCGGTCAAGCAATCGGACGTTTCGGAAACTTTGTAAACGTCGAAGTGTACGGCGGTGAAACAAACAGCCTTTTCGGTATGTCCATAAACGGTGCAACACCTGTTCACCCATTATTTTTATATGAATCGATATGGAATGTTATCGGACTTGTGATACTTCTTCTGATTCGTGACAAAAAAAAGAATGACGGACAGGTATTTTGTTTCTATATTTTCTGGTATTCATTCGGCAGACTGTTCCTTGAAGGTATGAGAAATCCGAATTATATATTATATGTAATTCCAAATGTTCTCGGCATTTCTCAGCTTGTTGCAATACTGTTTATGATTGCCGCTGTGTCAGCTTTTGTCGTTTTACAGGTTAAAGCGAAGAAAGACAGTGAAATTTAAACGGTTGTGTCGTTTTCTGCAACACGAAAGTTGCTCCTTTTACACCACAATATATTGACAAGTTTTATCATATATTGTAAAATAAATACAACAAGCAGTGGTTTACATATAACCGTGTAATCGAAAGGAGCATACATAAATGAACAACATTAAACAACTGAAAACAGATTTTGATAATCTTATAATTGAAAAAAATTATTGTCTTTCCGACCCCGAAGTCGTATCAAAAGCAATAGAACTCGAAAACATACTAAATAACACATTAAAAAAATCGCAGACCTTATAGTCTGCGATTTTTGTTTTTAAATTTGTTATTGAGCATTTTCGCAAAGTGCTGTCATACCGCCAAGCGAATCCCACATAAATACTTTCAAATTATTTTCTTTGATACTTTTGTCAAAAGTAATTTCACTTTCCAAATATTTGCCTTTTTCAACATTGGCAACAGGGACTGTCTTGATTTCAACAAGTTTACCGTCCTTGCCATACAATGCACCTATCAATGAAATGTCATCAACATCTTCATCAACAACCGCATATGTTACCGTAGCAGTCTTATCGTCTTTTCCACTTACTTTCACTTCTGAAAATTCAAGCGGTTCTTCACCTTGAACAAATTGTGACACTTTAATTCTGTCGATACCGTTCGGAACAGCCCAGTTAGGTGCCGCACCGGCACGAGTAAATCCGAATTTAACAGCATTTGTTGCGTTTTCTGTAGTATAATCGCCTACTTTTGTTCCGTCAAACCAAAGTGATGCTACACCTGTAGCAGTATTAACCGTCACTTTAACATTCTTAGTGTATGTTTGATTTGCACCGTTGAATATGCTGTCATTTGTGCCGTCACTGTCGCTGTCAAGCCATGTTGCTCCGCCGTCTGTGCTTAGGAACATCTTATAGCCGTTTGTCCAACCAAGACGAATATTACCGATTTGAAGATACTCAAAGTTACCGTCTCTGTTTACCGCACTTCCGAAATACCAATCAACATCATAAGTTACGATAGCATTATTGCCTACTTCAAAATTCTTTTCCGCACTGTATTCACCTGTCGGTTGAGTCGCATTATACCAAATACGGTTATTGTCGCTGTCTACAGCAAGTGACGCAGTGTCTGTACCTACTTGTGTCCAATCTGTCAAGTCACTTTCAGCAAACTTACTGTCACCGCCCTTGTTATACAATTCTTCTGTTACACCCGAAGCAGTCGTTGACTTACTGTATGCAAGGTTTTCGATTTTCGGCGACGCTGTTAAAGTAGCCGAAGCATAATCTTCCATTTTTTGAGTATACAAACTTAATGTCTTGAATTTAGCACCGTTTAGCGCAAATGTTCTTTGCATTACGCCGTCATCATTTGCCCATGTTCCGTCTGTACCCATAACCTTTACAGTACAATTATCATTATCATAATCCAATGTGACTTTTACTTTCCAACGCTTTGAACTACCTTGAATATTACCCGCAACGTTACCGCTGTTTGACCATCCCGAACCCGATGCGGTTACAACAGCTGCCGCAGAATCGGCAGAAGTTTGTGCCATCAAGTCTTGAGCCTTTGTGGTATACGGCTGATATATATTCACAATGTTGTTGCCCTCACTGTCAAGAAGTTTCATTCCCATTGTATATTCATGTCCTGTCCAGTTCCAATTTGAACCGTCAACCTTTACACCGCCTGTTGTAAGTCTGTATTCAAGCTCAACCTTACCGCTGTCATAAACTTCAAAATCTTTATGTGCCTCCGCACCGTCAGTCGCACCTGTTTGCGAAATAACCGCACTGTTGGCACTTCCTGTAAATGCAGTGTTTTCATCAGTATTTTCCGATACAAACTCATTGTTACCCGTTGCGTCAACTACATCTATCGGTTTAACTCTTACCACACACTTTGCGGTATATCCGCCGTCTGTGGTAGTCGCGGTTACAACCGTTCTGCCGTAGCTTTTACCTGTGATTGTACCGTTGTCCGAAACTGTTGCGATTTCAGGATTTTCCGATGTCCATTCTACAGACTTATCCGTAGCGTCATCAGGCATTACCGTTGCGGTAATTTGCTTTTTGTAACCCATTCCCAAATCAATTAGTTTCTCTGAAATTCTTACGCCCGTAACTGCATTTTGCGTAACAGTCACTTCACAAGTATCTGTAAAGCCACCGTCTTTGGTTGTTGCCGTTATAGTTGCAGTTCCGGCTGAAATACCTTTCACAACACCGTTTGTAACAGTTGCCACGTTTGCATTGGACGAAGTCCAAGTTATACCCTTTCTTGTCGCATTTTCAGGTGTGATAATAGCATTGATTGCTTCTGTCTTGCCTTTTTCAACTTCTATTGACTTTTTCTCCAAAGTCATTCCAGTGACCGCTACTTGCTCCGGTGCCGAATATGTCACCTTTGTATAAGGCACTGCCGGTGCAAGATAGTTAAGTGTATTGCCGCTTTCGTCTGTTGCAAGTGCCACAGAACCTATATAATAACTTGCGTGTGTCGGTTGGTTATATCCGACATTCTGCCACGCAACTGACAATCTGTATTGGCAGTCGTGCATTAATGTTGTAATTCTGTAATCTGTAGGCATTGTTGAGGTATATATTCTCAAATATGCCTGATCTGTTGCCGAGCCTTTGTTTACCGGCATTATAATTTCTTCACGCCAGTCGCCCCAAATATCGGCAACAAGCGAAGGATTTCTCTTTGAGTAGTTGTTTGTAGAACCGCCTGTAAGTGTGTATCCGTCTGACGGACCGTAAAATCTCTTTGTTGTACCTGTTGCGGCATAATATTTTTGGATAATGTTTGCGTCAAGCAACTCACGGCTCAAATCGCCGTCCCAATATACAAGGAAATTATCAAAGGTACCGCTTCCCGCACCCGCAGGTTTTGCTGCAACATCATCACCGTTCAAGTCGTGAGCATTCGCAATTCCGCTGCTCCAACCTATCGCCAATGCATTTGAATGTTCCTTTGCGTAGCTATCATCAATGTTATCCATAACACCACGTCCGTTATCACTTGATGTAGTCAGTTTTCCGGAACTCCAAAAATGCTTTCCTGTGCTTGCGACTCTTAAATCTTCGGCATACTTTTTAAATTCCTCCTCTTTTACCGAAAATACTTCTTGAGTGCCGTCATTATTAAAGTCGCTCATATGCATTGCGTCACCGTGTCCAAGACCTGTATTTCCGAGAACTGTTTTACCGTCATCATCAAGTGCGGCACTTCCGTAAACAATTTCGTCCTTGCCGTCATTGTCAATATCGCCTACAGAAAGATTATGATTTCCTTGTCCGTACAGTGTCGTTGAGCTTTCACTCTTCTTACCTTTATGCTCCCACTGCATTGTAAGTTCAGTACCGTCCCATGTATATGCACGAATTACAGAGTCGTGATAATAACCTCTGCACATAACGATACTCGGATGAACACCGTCAAGATAAGCCACTGCCGCAAGGTATCTTTCACTTCTGTTATACTTTGCCCTGCCGTCGCCCCAATATTGATCTTCTGCCGCATCATACGGAATATAGTCCGTTGTATAAAGTGCGGCACCTGTTTCGCCGTCAAATATGGTTAAATACTGCGTAAACGGATTTTTACCCTTTAATCTTCCGCTTGTGCCTATATATGATTTTGTATTGTCGGTATTTCTGATTTCGTCAGTATCACCGACTTCCGTAACGTAATGACCTGTGCCGTCAACCGTACCGGGTGCTGTTTTCATTGCCACTTCTGACTTTCCGTCACCGTCAAAGTCATACACCAAAAATTGCGTATAGTGTGCACCTGATGTAACATTTTTACCCAAATCAATACGCCACATATAACCGTCATTGTTCGGATCAATCTTATATGCGTCAATATATGCATTACCTGTAAAATCCGCACCGGCACTGTCTTTTGAGTCTGTCGGGTCCCACTTTAATACAATTTCATAATTGCCGTCACCGTCAAGATCGCCGACAGACGCGTCATTCGCACCGCCTTCGTGGCTTTTGTCAACAGTGTAATAATTTGAAATCTTGCCGTCACCCATTCTTTCTACCGGATCAGGACGTGAAATAGGAATATCTACATATGTAAATGAATTTTTCTCACTGTTTCCATTTCCGACTTCATTTGACTTTGCACAGTTGTTGTTTGAAGTAGGTGTAACTTCAGTTTCCTTAGACGCGTCCTCACCCGCTTTTACAACCTTGTATTTATCCGATGCAGTACCCGATGTATCAATCCAGTTTGTAGCGTCATGTACACCTGTTGTATGTATTTTTGTACCGTTTTTATAAATATCGAATGCTTGATTTTCAAGACTTTCGTCACCAAGCAATCTCCAACTCAAATATACACCGTTAACTGCCTGACCTCGTGTATCTGCCGTTGTCTTAACAGCAATCAATCCACGATTAAGCTTTTCCATTTGACGTGCGTTTGTTTGATATTGCGGAGTTTTAACTTCCGCGGCGTTTGCCGGTAAGGCAAAACTGCTCATTGTGGCGGTCATTGCAACTGCAACCGCCGCACTTATCACTTTTCTGTTCATTATTAAATCTCTCCCTCAAAAATAATTATAATAATATTTTATAACTTTTTACGGAATTTCTCAATATAAAAAACAGTCATATTTTTTTTTAAGTCACAAATTTTCGTATCATTTTTTGTGCAATTTTACCTGTTTTCTATTTCAACACCTGTATAATAAGTTTTTAAAATTTCCTCATATGTCTTTCCCTGCCTCGCAAGGTAATCTGCACCATACTGGCTCATACCGACGCCGTGACCGAACCCTTTTACGCTCATTTTTATATTGCCGTTTTCTTGCGATATTTCAACATTTGCGGAACGCAGTGAAAATATATTTCTAAATTCTGTTCCTTTTATATTCACTCCGCCTACATCAAGTGTTACAATACCGCCTGCATTTGAGCGGTTAATGTTCGATACAAGTCCATTATTCCAATCCACACCGTCAATTTTTTCTTCCGCAATATTTTTAAATTCCTGTTCACTCAATGTCAATTCACTGTGATACTTCGGTGATTCTTCATCTCCCGTACTTGCAACACTTTGCAAATACGGCACGTCCGCCCCCCAAACGTCAACTGCCGATTCCGTCATACCCGACGAAGTTGAATGAAATACCGCCGATATTATTTCATCGTTGTATGTCATTATCTGTCCTGTAGTTTCGTCTACCGCTGTGCTTATTTTGTTCCAATTTTCATCGGCACCGGCACCCCAGCTTTCTCTCCGCTTATCCTCCGAAATATACGCCTGACAGTGCGTTGAATCGGTGCATATCACCGCACCGTTGTGACTTTCGGCAATGTTGCCTTTGTCTTTTTCGGCAATATGTGAGTACAGATAAGTTCTTGCCGCAACGGCTTGTGCCTTTAATGCCTCTTCCTCAAAATCGGCAGGCATTTCCGCCGCCACCACGCATTTTAAATATTCATTAATATCCATATCTTTAACACAATCTTCTTCCGACACATACACACTTACCGTTCCGCTCTCAATCGGACTTTGTCCTTCTCCACTGCCACCGATTAACCAAACTATCGCAAGCGGCAAAAGCAACGTAATAAAAATGATTATAACAACTACTAAAAGTATCTTTTTCACACCCAAATCCCCTTTTTAGTTTATGTATATGGAAACAGGCACAAAAAAAGAACTTCCCGAATGGGAAGTTCTTTGTAGTTAATTAGTCTTGATTTGCGTTTGCTAAATCAGCACTAATAATTTCATATAGAGATTTTACGATACCTTTCGCATCTGCACCGTCACCGTAGCCCTTAATCATAAGTTCAGCGGCGATTGTACCGTTTGAATAGTGGTTATGGTCACTAAAACACTTAATAATCGCTTGTGCGGCAGCGTCCTTTGAGGCATAACCGTTTGTCTCATAATCATTTACATATGCATTAAATGCAGCGTCTGCCATCTTACCGATGTCAACAAATCCAACAATATTTGCATCGTACTTATCGCCTTCTGCCGTTGTTCTTTCAGCATAAATTTTACGAACAATATTATCATAGTCGTCTTGACGATATGAAGTAAATGTGTTAGTTGATGAGTCGTATACTTTTGCATACTCTTGTACTGCACCATGAGGTGAGTATGAGTTAAGAATTATCTTAGCACCCATTGCTTCACAGGCATCTATATAGTAGTTAAAGCTTGCTTCAAAAGCTGAACCCATACCATTAGTACCCATATCACCAATCATTACATAGTCACCAGGTCTAATATTAACCAAAACTCTGTCAATTAATTCTCCACCTGTGTAGTATGTTGATAGATTCTTACTTCCTCTACCATTGTTAGAGAATGTTGCAATGTCAGGAAGCTGCGAATATGTAGCATAATCTCTTGCCATTACATACGCCCATGAACCGTTGTTTGCGATTGTTGAGTCACCTACTGTATAGATATGTGGTTTTACGCCTGCTGTCTTATCAGTAGTCTTTTCAATTACGATTGATGCAACCTGTGCTGATTGTGTAAATGATAAATCAAGTACATCATCAATTACAGGAACTGCATATGTCGCACTTGTTAACTTATCGTTTGTACGTTCTACACCTGTTAGGTCAGCATTTACTTTTTCCGAAGCAAGCTTACCCTTGTAAGTAATAGTTACATTATAAACTTTCTTAGGAGTAACCTTTGTCTTAAATATAAAGTCACCTGCAAGATAATCGCTGTCAGCACTTTCTAGACTTGCTTCACCGCCTATTGTCGGTGTACCGCCCTCAATACCGTATCCTGTTGTATCAGAATATGATGTTGTAGGTGTTACGGCTGTATAGCCTTCCATAAGTGCGTCTTCACCGTCACCGCCGAAGTCGAATGCAAGACCGTGAATTGTTACTTTTACAGCCTTTGTGATTGTTTCATCACTTCTGTTTGTACTTGTTGCACGAATGTAAAGTGTTGTTGCAGAAGCAGCTGATGAAACTGAAAGTTCACCCTTAGCAGCGTCAAATGTCACACCTGTCGGCATTGTTGTAAGTGGGTTTGTGTTATTCTTGTCATATACGGCATATGTAACTGTTTTACCAGGAATGTCCATAGGTGTCTTATCTGTTGAAGATGTAGGACCTACAACCTTAGCCGCATATGTATACTTATCTGTTACACCCTCTGTTAGAGGAATTGAAATACTTGATGTTGACTGTGTAAATTGAACACTGTCTTGTGAACTTGTCAAGTTTACATTTACAGTCTTTGTAACTCCGCCGATTGTAACCTTAATCGGAAGTGTACCTGCCGGTGCATCGGCTTTTACTGTAAGAATTGCCTTATGTGAATCTGTTGTATCAGGTGTAATTGCAACGCTTGATGTATCTGTAACGCTTTCATCAAATGCCCATGTTGCTTCACCAATCATATCATAACCTTCAGTTGAAAGTGCTTTTGCAGTAAGAGTTGTTGTTACATCACTTTCACCTGCTTCCGGAATTGAAATAGTTTCGTCTGCAACAGTTGTTGTAAACTTAGTTCCGTCAATTTCCGGTGTATACATCTTTACGTTGTTAAAGTCTAATTCGCCTTGTGAATTATCAGGTGTTCTGTAGCATAGATATACAGGAGCTGTTGCACCTGCGTTTACAAATGCAGTTACATCTGATTCACCAAGTAATGTACCCTCAGCATCATAAACCTTTGCAAAGCATAGCTTTGAAGTTACGTCTGCCGAAAGAACTATCTTATACCATGTACCCGGAACAGCGTCACAAATCTTTTCGCCGCCGTTTAGGTTAAATTCAGTACCTGTGAAATTAAAGCTGATTGCTGTTGCATTAGCTGACCAAGTTACAGGATTATCTTGCTTAAACAAGATTGATGAGTTATTATTATAGAACTTAACATCTTGAGTAATAATAACCTGACCTGTAGGAGCATTGTCAAGCTTATTTACTGCAAAGCTTGAACTGTTTGTACCTGTTGATTTTAGCTTCAAGAACTTCTTATTTGTTGTCGAATCCTTAGCAAGATACAGACCTCTACCTGTATTACCGCCGTAAGCAGCCCAGTCACCTGTAACTACTTCTGTTGCACTCTTATTATCTGCTGATGTTACAGCTTTGTATCCTACCATATCATCCGAATACCAATCAAAGTTTGTAACATATCCTGGTTTCGGAAGAAGAACACCTGATTCGGCAGTTTTTGTAGGTACGATTGCCATAGGCTTTGAAATTGTTATTGTTTTACCGTTATATGTAACAGTTGCTTTTACTTGTCCGTAGAAGTTGAATGCCTGACTCTTTAATGCAAAGTTTACACTTGTTGGATTTTCTGCATCTTTAATAACCTCAGCATATGAATCACAATATCCATTTCCAGTTGGATCATCTGAAGTTACAGCACTCTGTCCATCTGCAGCCTTAGAGGCAATATGTCTGAAACCGTCAAATTCCCAATCTACTTTAAGGTCTGTAACTCTTGAATCAGGATTTGCCACAAGGTCTGTTCCTATTTCACCGATAAGTTTTACAGAAATCACATTGTTTGCAGCTGTATTTTCATCAGCACCTGCTGTAGGAATACCGTTTTCAGGGAATGAAGAAAATTCTACTGATTGAAGAGGTTCGATATACGCAGGGTCCTTATGATAAACTGCAGTATATGTAGTATCAGCTGTTACCTTAGCTGCAAGAACTTGTTCTGTTGTAAATAGATTTTCTGTATCTCCGTCTTTGCTCCAACCGTCAAACAAGTAACCTGTCTTTGCAACATCAGGAACTTTTGTTACACTTTCATCTTTCTTTACTGATGTTATAGTATTCTTACCGTCAACAGTGAATGTAACATTGTAATAAGTATCTGTAATATCATCAGATAAAACTTTACGAACTATTACATTATCCATACCAATCGCACCTTGTGATGCACTTGGAGCACCAAGGAATAGTTGTGAAAGTTTTGTAGCAGTAGTTCCTTCACTCATAGGCACTTGAGCTGTTTCAAAGAATGTTGTACTTCCGTCAAGTGAGGTTATTGTAAGAATAACTGCTTTTGATTCAAAATTCATTACTGCTTTTACATGTGCCCATTGATCATTTTTAAAATCATGAGTTTTTGCAGTTGCATTAGCAAGAGAATCTCCTGAATCATTTATGATAAAGTCGCCACCATCGGTAGATGCTTGGTTAAACTTCAAAATAGGTGCTGTACCTGCCGGCTTTTTGCTCGGATCATAAATATCATTACCTATCGGTGTATTTGAATCACCTATCAAAACAAGTTGATTTGTTCCTGAGCCTGCATGGAACTTGAAGTCAAACTCAACAACGGCTTGATTGTCAACCATAGTACCGGCTTCCTCAGGAAGAATACAGTATGCTGTTCTTTGACCTTTTCTTGCAGTCATAGTGTTATTATATAATATGTACTTATTAATTTCTGAATTCGAATCATTTGCTACTGATAATCCTGCAAAATAATACTGAGATGCCCATTTTTCGATTTCTTTTGTTGTACCTTCTGCTGTATTTATATATGTTTTTGAGCTGTCTTCAAAATCAAGCTTATAATATATTGCAGACGGATCTATTGTCGGCTTAACTGTCGGTGTTGCAGTAGGCTCAGCCGTCGGTGTTGTTTCCGGCTGGCTTGTAGGTGCAGTCGGCTTTACAGTAGGTGCCGGATCAACAGTACCTTCAACACTTGTTGTTGCAAATAAAGGTGTCATTGTCTTTATATCATCCCAAACCATAATTTTAGCCGCTTTACCTTGTAAATCGTAAGCAACTTCACCGCTACCGTTTTCAAGTGTAACATTTTCCTTTAGTTCTACGCCTGCTAAAGTTTTGTTATCGTAATACTTTGAAATTACGATTGTTACTTTGTCAGCTTTAGCATTTGTAATTTTGATTTTTTGGTCTTCGTAAACAACGCCTGTTGCCTCCGGAGTTGCAGCTGTAGCGGGTTTGTCTGTAGACTCAACTTCAGTTGTCGCTGTTGCAACAGGTTCACCTGTTGTCGTAACTCCAGCCGTTGTACTCGGTGAAACAGTCGCAGTAACTTCTTCACCGGAATTTTGTTCGCCCTCTGCACTTGCTGATAAAGGCAATGCAGTGAACGCACTTGCAATCATTGATACAGAAAGTATCGCAGACAGCAATTTTTTTCTTTTCTCCATTTTCTTTTCTCCTCTCTCTCTTAGCTTGATGATCGCTAATCATTAATAACATAATTATACTATAACAATTAAATTTTGTACAGTCCTTTTTTACAATTTCACTAAAATTTTTATCTGAAAAATATTTTTATAAAAATTTTTCAAAAAAAGTGTTGACAAATGTATGTGTATCTGATATAATTCATTATGTTGTTTGCAGATGTGGCGGAATTGGCAGACGCGCTAGACTTAGGATCTAGTGTCACCGACGTGGGGGTTCAAGTCCCTTCATCTGCACCAAAATTTATAAACCGTATAAATGCTTGAATGTCAAGTGTTTATGCGGTTTTTTAGTACTTACGAGAAGAAAATCAACGTGATAAAAAGTGATAAAATGTGATTGATGTCACTTTGCTATCAGAAAAAAACAATGAAATTTTATCGTCAGACATTTTAGGGTCAAACACATAAAAGCCCCCCTTATCCGTTCCGTGATACACCACTTTAGGGGTGCCGTCCTCATTTACAACTTTACTTGCTTTACTCGGGTTATTTTCCCAATCTCCAAACCAATTTTTAAAATTATCGGATTTAATCTGCACATTATCAGTATTATTTTCGACCGTGTCAAGACTACCGTTGTTTAAGCTCTTTAATGAGAATTTTCCTCGTGTTCCTCCTTTTTTCGAGTTTCTTCTACCATTCTCATATACTCTCTGAATCTCCGCCTGTGTTCCTTCATTCTTCGACATAAAGCCGTCAATTCTTCTTTTGTCAGCTTTCTTTCTGTACTGTCTGATAAGTTCTCGTGTTTCTCTTTCTGTAAGTCCGTTTCTTGATATTTCACGTCTTATCCCCTCACTTTCTGCAAAATTTCTAATCTTTTCAATTCCGAATTGTTTAAGCTTTTCCCAAGTTTCATCTGTAGTAATCATTTTTTCGGACATATCCTGTCCTGTGGTCATTGCATAATATCCAATAACTTTACCGCCGTTATCCTCTATAAATCCTTCAAGCCCTTTAATGAGATTTCCCCTTCAATTTGCTGATTTTCATTGCTTTGGATAGCAGTTCTTCTTGTGTTGCTTTTTCGTGACTTATCATATAGTCTATCATCATTTCTGTTTGAAATGCTTTCTGTTTCATCAACATTATTACTATTATACACTCCTCGTCCACTCTGAATATCTTCAATCCACGCAGTAAATCCTTTTGTGCTTGTGTCAATTTTTTTTGTTTCTTCATTATATAATTCCTCCCTTAGATTATCAATAAAATCTTCATTACCATCAATTTCAATCTGCATTAGGACCTTAAAATCTGTTTTGCTATTGTTTCTCCATATATAAAAATTATTTCCGATTTCTTTGTAATCTAATGTTTTTAATTTATTTGCTCTGTTGTTTGCCGATATAACATATTCATCAAGTTGTTTTTTTGCGATAAGGTATATCTATATCATCATTATATCTTATACCCATATCTTCGTCAATATTTGCATCACCATATTCGTTGCTTTTGCTATTTTCCCAAAATACAATGTCTGCATTGAGATTAGGTTTCATGCTTTCAGGGAATGTATTAAGCCGTTCTTCTTTGCTCATACTTTGTCTTGCCTTAACATCGTCAGCCTCGATTTCTCCTGCGCTTCGGTTTCTGTTTTCGTTATCGGAACTTTCACCGACTGCAAATCCCTCTCTTACTTGTATTGCGTGCTGAACTTCGTGAATGAGTGATTTTAATTTCTCTTGTATATGTCATGCCATTATCTTTAACAGGTACTCCCGAATTTTGATATGCCGTTATAACAAAAGAAGAACAATCATAATGCGGTCTCCATCTCACCGATTAACTGTAACCGTGACTGTCATCATTTGCACTATCTGTCGCCCATTGAACTGCATTATCAATTACCCTATATAAACCTCCTTTTCGACATACAAAAAAGTACATCGAATTTCGATGTACTTTTTAAGCCTTATTTGAAATTTTTAATTTGTCTTTTGAGTAATTATATATCCGTTTGCGTTATCTGTCGGAACAAGGCGGAACGTGACATTTCCGAAATCAGTTCCTGTTGAATCGGTATTTTTAAATACTACGTCCATTCCGTCACCGACATTTTCGGCACTTATAAATTCATATCTGCCGTCTCCGCGATTTGAAACACTGATTTTATAATTACCGTTTTCATATAAAACACTGCCGTTATCGGTTGGGTGATATTCGGGCATATCTGCACCGAAAAGCAATTTATAAGTATCTCTTACGGAATTTTCGGACCATTCAAAATATCCGTTTTTATATTGAGCAGACGTATCCGCACCGTAACCTTCTGTGTAATAATAGAAGATAAAACTTCTTACAAAATCTTCACTTTGTAAATCGTTCTGTGTAAAATACGGTATTACATAACCTTGCTCCGCAAGAAACGATTTTGCATTATCGTCTAAAACAAAAGCCTTTTTTAGTCGCCAAAACAACCTGCGTCCATTATACGCAATCTTCCGTCAAGCCACTTTTCATATATCGCATTCTTCACCGTATCACGGTCAAAAAAGCACCGTTTCATAGGTGCTAAGGCGGGGTAAACCTCGTATATTCACTTATCCCACTCTCCTTTTTCGTATCAAAAAAGCACGCCCTAAGACGTGCTTTAATTCTTATCTTCAATTATCTCCGTTACTAAAAAACAAAGCTTCTGCTTCTGCATATTTTCTTTTAAACAGCTCTTGTTGTTTTTGATATGCTTTAACTGCCTCGTCTGGTGCATCAGGACTTAAAGCCGGTGTTTTTGTATAATCATAGTACGGTGCATATATTTTTTCCAAATTTTTTTCTTCTTCCGTCTTTATTAATCTCATCGCATTATTCCCCCTTCTATCCATTTCTGCACCCTATACTCTGTATATGTTTCGTCATACTCAGTAGCGTCCAATGTTCCTATCGCATACGAACTTACATTAATATTATATCCTTTCTCAATTTCTCTGTCAAGTTTCTTCTTACAATATTTACACAAATATCCTATATAATTTTGTTTATATATCCTTTGTCAATAAGTTTCACAACAATTTTTCCTTGCGATTGTTCCCATTTCGTCACTTTCGCAATCTTTCTCTATCTTGCCGTGAATTTCACCTCGTTTTTGTTACTTAACAGGAATGTCCTTATTTTGTAGATTATTCATCAACTTTTTTATAATTCTAAAGCAAAGTTGACAAATAGTCTACATTATGATATATTAATAATGACAATAAATGTTTAGACAGGAAGTGATATTTTATGGAATTATATAAGAGAATAAAAGCACGCAGAGAAGAACTCGGAATGTCACAAGAAGAACTTGCAACTAAGTTAGGTTATAAATCCCGTTCAACTATAAATAAAATTGAAATGGGCAAAAATGATATAACTCAATCAAAAATCATAGCTTTTGCCAATGCACTTCAAACAACTCCAAGCTACTTAATGGGACTGGACGAACACGAAACGGAAATATATACAGATGATAAATTTCCAAATCCGAATATAACAGAGGACTACACAACATTCCCCGTTATAGGTGACATAGCGAAAGGATATAATCATATCGCTATTGAATCATGGGACGGAGATAAAGTCGATATTCCTAATTCATATTTAAAAGGACATACTCCGAAAGATTTCTTTGTACTGTGCATTAAGGGTGACAGTATGTATCCTCAATATCAAGACGGCGATAAAGTATTAATCTTACGTCAAAGCACCGTTAATTATAGTGGTGATGTCGGAGCAGTGATATACAATGACGAAATATCAACATTAAAAAAAATCGAGTTTGTAGAAGATGAAGATTGGTTGAGGTTAGTTCCTGTCAATCCGAATGTTCCGCCAATATTAATTGCGGGTGAAGAATTAAAGCACTGCCGAATAATAGGTGTTCCTAAATTGTTGATTAGAGAAATGTAAGTTTAATTTGAAAGGTATGCCCGCCTAACTGCAAAAATATAGCTATTAAGGAAAAACTTTAATGACGTTGTTGACGCTATAACCGATTGACGTTGAACAATATCTAAATTACTTTGTCAGCTGAGATTATTCCTCTGACTATTAGGAGAAAACAATGCAAAATAAAACAAAACTATTTAAAACAGCAATATGTATTATAACCACGTTAATATTAATTTTCGGGACTATTCCCTGTGGTGCGGTTTTATCGGACGAATCAAACGCACCAACTTTCACAAATCTTGTTGTATTTATGAAATTTTCTGACGAGGACGAATTTATCAACAACACTTATGCCGACACAACTGTCCGCAACATTTTAGACAATACATATAATAAAAGTGTATACAATGTCGCTGACTATTTCAAAACAGTAAGCGGCGGGAAAATGAATATGCAAACGCTTTATCTTTTTGACAACAACAATTCGCTCACACTTTCAAAGCCACGCGGTTATTATGCCGAAAAAGATGACCAAAACCCTTACGGTTACGAGAGTGGAGAAGAAAATTCCAGAATGTATGAACTACAGACTGATTGGGCGAATACAATTTCAAACGCAATCACGAACGGAAACAAGCCAAAAGATATAGAAGAAAATCAATACAATTTTGCCGACCTTGACCGAAACCGTGACGGAAAAATTGATTTAATTACTGTGATTTACAAAAATACAACGCAAAATATTTCGGTTGGTTGGAATTCACCTCTTTGGGACTATCACTCATATTCAAATATGATTTCAGTGCAAGAAGGAGTTAATACTTATCAGAGTGGAGAATATTTACAGCTAACGTGCAACTACGAAAACGTAAACGGACTTGTGCTTTATCGCGGTGAGGATAATCTGCCTATTTTACCGACAGGTAAAATATGTCACGAAACCATGCACGCACTTGGCTTGAAAGACTTGTACCGCTCCAACCAAACAAGCGCGGTGTATTATATGTCACTGATGGCAAAACATCTAACCCCTATCGGACAGTATATTTCCGTTAAAGAACGCGAATCGCTCGGTTGGCTTGACAATAATCAAATTAAAACCATTAATAAAAACGGTACATATACACTCTATCCTGCCTCAGCTCAAAATGAAGTTGTTGCATATAAACGAGATTTACCGAACGGAAAAACTCTTTATTTGGAATATCGTCAATTCGATGACAATGGTAACAAATATGATACAAAAAACAAGAAACTCTATTCGTGCAATACCGGTGACTTGATAAAAGGTGTAACACTTAAGAGCGGACTGATTTGCTATCTTGCTAACACAGGTGTACGTTTTCCCTCAAATATAAACACTACAGGCGCTAACTGGAATATGCAGGTCGTTTCTAACGGTCAATACTCAACTATGTCAGATTGTGCAGTCGGTGACGGCGAAGAACTTTATATTGGTAACGACATATTTGTTTATGTAACAAATATGTCAGCAGATAAATTAGAGTTTGAAATTAGCGGAATTGCAGAAACAACCCCTACTCCGACGTTGACTCCGAGTCCTACTCCGACTCCTACTATAAATCCAACTCCAACCGTGAGTCCGAGTCCTATTCCGAGTCCTACTCCTACTGCAACTCCATGTCCTACCCATACAACAAATCCGACAGCAACTCCACATCCGCCCCCGACAATAACTCCGACAGCAACGCCTACTGCAACTCCAAAACCTACATTAAATCCTACTGCAACTCCGACAGCGAGTCCGACACTAATTCCGACTTCTTCCCCAAAACCTACACCACGTCCGACTGCGACTACAAATCCGACAATAACTCCTGCAACAAGCCCAACTGCTACAATGAGTCCTACAGCAAGTCCTACACATGATATTAACTGCAACATTGAAGGCAACAATATATCTGTTAAACTCACAAACAGCACTTTAGGCGGAATTATCTTAATTTCTGAATTTAATTCGGGCGGCAAATTATTACGTTGTACTACCCATTCACCACAGGAGAATATAAGTGTTTCCCTACTTTCTGCAACTCATACCGTAAAAGTTATGTGGTGGAATTCTCTAAACAATCTTGTTCCAATCACCGACTCAAAAACGGTAACACGATAATCTGATTTTTCAAAAATATAATCAGCAGCTGAATTCTATTATTCAACTGCTGATTTTTTGCACACAAAAACGGAGCAAAAACGCTCCGTTTATCTTCTAAATGTATCTTTTATTTTTTTTACCAATCCCACACATCTGCCGTTACGCAGCTCGTCCATAAATTCGGCTTGTTTTTCCACATACCAAAGTTTTGACGAATCCATACACTTAACCGTCTTAACCGTATCCGCAATCATCACAAATGCAATTACGCACGTCATAATATGTAACGCCGGTAACCTCACGCTGCCAATCATATCAATCGTCACCGGTGCAATAAGCTTAATAAGTGCAACGGTAAATGTACCGAACGCAATTCCGCCTATAAGGCAAACACGTCCGTTTATATTACCGGGCCAACCTGTATAATCCCACCATCTCTTATGAAACAGCGTTTCCAAAAGCCACGATACAAAATATTCAAGCGAGCAGGTAACCACCATTCCCGCAAAAAACAGTATCAAAGGATTTTCAATCCATCCAAGCAATATCAAATCAAGCATTGCTCCCATACCGTATATAGGGCAAAAGCAAGTGCTTAAAAAGCCGCTGTTTACAAATTTTCTTTGTTGTATGCTGTAATATACCGTTTCATAAGCCCAGCCAATAAAGCTAAATACCGCAAAGCACAAGAAATATTGGCAAAAACTCATCATTTACCCCCCCTTATTTAAATCATTTGTATTTCCTTATACAATTCAGCATAGTCCCCCGTAATCTTTGTATTTATCTTTCTGTACGCTTCTTTTTTAAATGTTTCATAAAGAGAACAATATTTATCCGCCAAACATACTATCCAGCCTTCTCGGCAGGTCGGCGGAATTACAGTAAGCGGGAACATATGCTTTTTTATAATATCGCGTTCTGTATCGGTCAAATCAAAATCTCTGTCAGCATTTCTAAGAGCCGTCATAGGATGAGTAAAACCGTGTATTCTTCTCTCCTTTTCGCCGTCATGCCAATCATATAAGAAATAATCGTGCAACAATGCGCCTCTTATAAGGTCACGCTTTTTGTATTTTATACCGAAAAACTCGGCAATTTTAATACTGTAATACGCAACCGCAATCGTATGCAAAAGGCACGAAGTGTCACCGTGCTGAGTAAACTTTTCCATACGTCTTAAATGCGATTTTTGTGACAAATTATGCAAACAATACAAAACTGAATTCATTTATTCTACCGCCTTTTTTAATTTACACATAGCCTTCTTTACCTATTATTATAATCACTGACATTTAATATGTCAATATATCTGCCGTCAAATTTATAAAATTTTAATATTACGCAAAAAACAAGCGATTTTCATCGCTTGTTTTTCATCTTATTGAGCTATTATTATACGAATTCTGCCACCCAATGTCTGTGCCTTATCGTAATAAGCAGTAAGCTTATAATTTCCGTTTATAGCATCATCAAGTGTTATCTTCAAATATTTATTAACATCTGTCTTATGATATACAATCACCTTATCACTAAGCAAATATGTTTGATTATTGATTTTCGCCTCTGTACGTGTAAGCGAAGTTATATTGCTTGGATACGATGAAAGCTGACGCATACTTTCAATACCTGTCTGATTCATACTGAATCTGTGCGGACCTCTTACATTTGTTGAGAATGCAGTCGCATATGTGTTTTGCGTACCGTCTATATCAATAGTATATGTATGAGTAGTCGAATCAGCAGCAGTGATTACACCGTACTTATAAGCATCACCCGTTATATCTTTCAATATAAGCTCGTCAATCTCACCAGCTCTATTCTTTGAATAATACAATACGCTTGAAGATTTTATCGTAACACCGTCAAGACGCTGCGGATAAATTCTTGTGTACATTGCTACGTCGTCGCTTGCAGTTCCGGCAGTGTCAAGAATCTTCACATCGTCTGCAAGGGTATAATCGCCAAATTTATTCTTTTCGGAATTAAACTTACCGCTTACGTTGTCATACCCCTTTGCTATTGAAAGACTTGCTTTACCGTTTGTAAATGATACATTTACTACAGCACATTTAAGCGAACTGCAATCTGATGAAGTCGCATATTCATTTACTGTTCCGTCAGGTGTAACAACCTTTGCATAGTAACTTGAATATACCGTATTATCAGGGTTTGTGAAATCTTTTTTGCCTGTTTCCGTAACAAATCCTACTGTTGTGTGTGAAGATGTGCTTTCACTTCCGCCGACAACTCCGGCTACTTCGCCGTTTCTGCCAAGAAGAAGTGTTACGGTATCACCGTACTTAAATGTTCCGCTTGATGAAAGTGCATTAAATGCGTCTACGCTTTCAACAGAATACTCTTTACCCGAAATTGTAACGCTTGTCGGCGAATCCTTTGTCGGTGACGCCTTTTCGTACACGCCTGTAACTTTATCCGTATAAGCAAGCACCATATTCAAATCTTTACAATAGTAAATAATATCGTTAAGCTGAATTTCTGACGCGTCAACCTTATTACCGCTTCTCATTACCGTTGTCGAACCGTTTGTATCGAAGTTCGCGATCCAATTTGAATTTGTAACCTTGACCGGTCCTTCCATATTACCCTTTTCATAGCTTACGTAATCAACATTACTTCCGTCCATCTTGACATAAAGAATGTCGCCCATTGCCATTTCATTCTTTACAGCACCGTATGTACTCTTATTCTTATCTTTGTAACAAGTTGTGCCGTCTGTTATATCAATCTGTTCAAAACTGCCGTTTTTATAACATATAACTGCATCTGAAAGAAGTGAATAGATTACATATTTATCAAAGCTGTCCGTACCTGTTTCGCTGTCTTTTGCAACAAGCATTGCATAGTCAACAGAACCGTTTGAATTTTTAAATAGTTTGAATGTATCGCCTTTTTCGGCTTGCATTGCGGCATTTTCGTATGTAAGTGCCTGTGACTTGTAATATGTAGTTGTGTTTGAATTGATGTTATACATATCGCCGTCAAGAATTATATCGGAACCGATTACGTTTGAAACGGTGTATTCTTCAACTCGCTGGTCACGCGGTGTAAATGACACAAAATCTTCATCGTTCTTTACGACAATATCGCCTTTTCTGCCGACATAATCGCTGTTGAAATTACCGTCAAATTCAAATGTTCCGGCTGTTGTATAGATTTTGTCAGTACCAAGTGAGCTGTCCTCGTTGTGTGATGCAATAATCGTAACACCCTCAATAACTTTACTGTCAAACACTGAAGTTATAAGTTTGCTTTGATTATCTTTGATTTTTGTGTCAAGTGTATTGTAAATAAGTCTTGCAACCTGACGTCTTGTAAGTGCCTTACCTTGCTCGGCATTTACGTTCTTTGTAATTTCAAGACTGTTTGCAAGCCCCATTTGACCGTAAGGCCATGAATCGCCAAAATCCTGTGTTGTGTATCCCAGCACCTTTAATGCCATTGTAAGTGCCTCTTCATATGATACCGTATTGTCAGGTCTGAATGTCGAATCAACATATCCCTCCGCAATTCCGGCTGATACAGCGGCCTTTATGTAAGGTGCTGACCAGTGAGTATATGTAACATCTTTAAAAGGTGATACTTTTAAACCTGTTGCTACTGTATCTTTGTAGCTTGATGACGCTACTGCAATTTTCGCAAATTCCGCTCTTGATACATTGTCATCAAGTCTTAAATTGCCGTCATCATCGCCGACCATTATATTAAGTTCCGACAAAAGCGACATAATATCTTCGTCATTGTTCCAGTCTGCCAATACAGGCAAAGTCGATAATGACATAGCCGCCGCCAAAACAAAAGAAATTATTTTCTTCATAACTTACTTCCTTTCCGTGCAATATTATCGTACATACTATAAAATCAAGAAAATCTCAGTCCGAGAGAAAATTGTTCACAGTGCGTTTTTGCAGCGAGCGGTGCCGTACGTTTGTACTGCCCCGAGCAAAAAAATGTGCTGTGGGCAATTTAATCCGGACGATTAATCGTATCTTAACGCATCTATCGGGTTTAATTTGGCAGCTTTTTTAGCAGGCATATAGCCGAAGAACACACCTATCATCGCCGAAACCGTAAACGATACTACAATAGATGTCGATGTCGGTAATATATCCATCCCCAAAAGTTTACCTGCCAGTATTGCCAAAAGTGAGCCTACAATAATACCGATTATACCGCCCAAACAACTAAGCATACCCGCCTCAATAACGAATTGAGAAAGTATATCTTTCTGCTTTGCACCAAGTGATTTTCTGATACCTATTTCCCTTGTACGTTCCGTAACCGACACAAGCATAATATTCATAATACCGATACCGGCAACAACAAGCGATATAGCCGCGATTGCGATAAGCATAAGTTCCATTTTATCAAGAATATCGGTTACACTGTCTGCCATAGACTTCATTGACGTTACAGTATAGTAATCACTGTCGCCTATATCTTTATCGCAAAGTGCTTCTAAAAGCAAAACCGCCTCTTCTACCTTTTCCTGGTCAACCGCATAGACAACATAGCTGCTTACGGTTGATGTACGGTTTGTGTATGACGCCAAAGTGTATGGTATATACACACAGTTATCCGAAGAATTTTCTGTCGAGTCGTCCTGTTCTTCAAGTATTCCGACAACTTCATACGGCGTACCCGTTATTTGAATAGACTTACCGAGTGCGTCACCGCCGAAAACTTCTTTTGCTATATAAGTACCGATAACGCAGACTTTCTGCTTTCTCTCAACGTCAACATATGTAAGCTCACGTCCGTATGTAATGTTATACTTCTTCATTCCGAGATAGTATTCGTTTACACCTGTCGCCTGTGTTGAAATTGTATCACTGCCGTTTTTTATAAATGCAGGCATTGAAACTGTCGGTGACTGACCTGCAATAATGTCGGAATGTTCTTCCGCAAGCTGTTCCATTTCTTCAGGCTTTACTTCCTTTGTCGCGGAACGGTCTTGAATTGAAACATTGATTGATTCAATACCCATTTCTTCAAATGCGTCCGTTATTTCCGATGTCATTCCCGACATAAGACTTACAAGCGCAATAACCGCCGTAATACCGATTATAATACCGAGCATTGTAAGTATTGAACGCATTTTGTTGCCGACAATACTTGACATTGCCATCTGAAAACATTTCCAAATACTCATAATCAAGTCGCCCCCTTTGCTCTTTCATCTTCGGGAGCATCTTCGCCCGCACCGTGCTGATTCATTACTGTTATGTCACCCTCTGCCGGACCGTCATAAACGATACGTCCGTCTGTTATACGAATGATACGTTTTGCTTTCGCCGCTATCGAGTTATCGTGAGTGATAAGAATAATCGTATTACCCTCCGCATTAAGTTTCTGCAAAAACAGCATTACTTCACGACCTGTACGCGAGTCAAGCGCGCCTGTAGGCTCATCGGCAAGGATTACCGACGGATCACCCGCCAAAGCTCTTGCTATTGACACTCTCTGTTGCTGACCGCCCGAAAGCTGTGCCGGATGGTTTTTCGCTTTTGATTTAAGTCCTACTCTGTCAAGTGAAGCAAGCGCTCTTTTCTCTTGTTCCGCGTCGCTAAGTCCCGCATACAAAAGCGGAAGTTCAACGTTTTCCAATACGGTTAATTTCGGCAACAAGTTATATTGCTGAAATATAAAACCAAGCATTTTATTTCTTACGTCAGACAATTCATCTTGACTGTAATTATTAATTTCTCTGCCGTTTAATCTGTAAACACCCTTTGTTGCCACGTCAAGGCAACCTATAATATTCATACAAGTAGATTTACCACTACCCGACTGACCTACTATCGCAACAAATTCGCCTTTGTTTATAGTAAGAGATATTCCGTCAAGTGCGTGAACTTCCGTATCACCCATATGATAAATCTTATAAACATCTTTCATTTCTACCAATGGAGGCATTTTACTTCACCTCCGCTTTATCTTCCGCCCGGCATTCCGCCACCGCCGCCGGACATACCTCCGCCGCCTGGCATTCCGCCACCGCCGCCTGGCATTCCGCCGCCGGACATTCCGCCCATATTGCCGTTAGGAACTACATACATATCTTGAGCATTTTGATCACCGAATGACGCATTCGCACTTGACGATTCTGTGTCAAGCGTTCTTACCTGGTCTTTTTCTGTTAAACCTGACTTGATTTCGATATAGTCTGTATCGTTAATTCCTGTTTCAACCTGAATTGCACGGTAACCGTCAGGTACATCTATATTAGTAGGTACACTTTCTTTAGCCGCCGAATTTTTATCCGATTTATCACCGTTCGGTGTATCGCCGCTTACAACCGGTATACCGCTTGACTGCGGTTTATCGTCCTTATTATCGTCCGTTTTACCCGATTTATCTTTATTACCCTTTATAATATCCGTAACATCATTTTCGTGAGTTGTTCCGTCGTCCTTTACAAATACAATATTGCCTCTGTTTACACTGTTTACAGGCACTGCAATTACATTGTCAGCCTCTTCAACAACAATTTCGGCGTCAACATTCATACCCGGCAACAAATCACCGTAATTTTCTATTTGAATTTCGATAGTGTATGTTGTTACACCGTTTTCGTTTACACCGTCTACAGGAACTTTTGTAACCACACCTTCAAATTCACCCTCTACCGCGTCTGCCGTTACAGTAGCTTTTTGACCTGTCTTAACAAGTGCTATTTCCGTTTCGTCAACATCAATAGAGAATTTAACGCTTGACAAATCGTAAATTACACAAAGCGGATCTGTTGCATTTGAAGAATCTATCGTATCGCCTGCTTTTGAGTTTTTCTTAACGACTGTACCCTCAATCGGTGCTTCGACAACATAATCGTCAACTGCGTCCTGTGCTTTTTCAATACCAAGTTCGGCATCGTCAAGTGCAAGCTGTGCGTTCTTTATGCTTGAATCCTGTGAGAAAGTATCGTTTTGCAATACTTGCTTTTCAAGTGCCAAAACCGCATCATTATATGAAAGCTGTGCATTGCTCATTGTCGAGTTTTGATTATCATACTTAACATATCCGACTTTTTGACCGCTGTAAACAGAATCTCCTACCGCAATATTAAGATTTTCAAGTGTGCCTGATGCCGTTGATGTGATTGTTCCCTCGCTTACATATTCAAATTGTGCCGTATTTGCACAAGCAACTCCGTTTATTTCCGCACTGCCGTAATCATTTGTTGTAAGTGCGCCCGGATTTGTGACTTCAACCGTTACATACACAACTTTAGCGTGTGCGTCTGTTGAAACGGCTGACGATGATTTTTCTTTAACAGTTCCGTAAATCGTATCGCCCGAACCTATAACAGATACTGTTGCGACCGCGCCTGTCTGAATACTTTCGGCATCAACTTCATTAAACGGTATTCTCAGTTTCATATAAGAATCGTCATACAATGTTGCAACCGTTGCACCGGCATTGATATGGTCCCCTTCTTTTACGGATAATTCTTTAACTTTACCTGCTGAATTTGACTGTATGTACTGATTGTTTTTAGTATCATTAAGCGAATTTAATGCCTTTGTTACTGCATTTTGTGCAGACTTTGTACCGATATTGTTTGAAGAAACGGTCTGTGCCTTTTGCTTTACTGCGTCAACATATGCCTGTTGTGCTTTTGCAAGTGCATTTTTTGCCGTACTCAAAGAATTTTGAGCGTCGCTGTCCTCAAATTGATAAAGCTTATCACCTTTCTTAACAACGTCACCCTCTTTGAATGTATCACTTGTTATATCGCCCGACTTGATAGTTGTTACTTTATACGAATCATTCGGCTCGATAGATGATGAACCTGTGATTGTATTTGTGATAGTACGACGTTCAACCGGCGAATCGGTATACATAACTTTTACGGCACTGTTGTTTTTAGACTTTATAATAAGTCCCGAACATATACCTGCAAGTATTGCTATTACAAGAATAATTATAAGTAATTTCTTGCCTATCTTAAACTTACCGATAAAGAACTTCTTGTTTTGCTTGTCATATCCAATGAATTTCTTTTTCGGTTTCTTTTCTTCATCACTGTTGTCATCATCATCTGAAAATCCAGATATTTCTTCAAAAGTGAGTTCGTCTGCATTTGTATCTTCTGTGTTAGATACTTCTGCTTCACTTTCCAAAAGCTTTTGCTCCTTTTCAGAAGTAAAATCTCCCATATTTCTTGCCTCCTGCACCTTTATATTTTTAACTTATCTGCTCTGCGACTTTAGTTAATTTATCGCAAAACATTTTAAGGTCTGCTTCATCTACATCTCTGAAACATTCCTGTAAGTTTCTGATTATAACTTTCCTTTGATTATCATATGCTTTTCTGCCCTCGTCAGTAAGAACTATATAACTCTTACGCTTATCGGTTGTATCCGATATACTTTTAACCCAGTTTTTTTTCTTCAAAGCCTTTATGCTTTGAGAAATAGCCGCCTTACTGACTTTTAAAATGTCACTCATCATAGTGACCGTCATCATTTTTCCGTCATTTGCGGACTGAGTAAGTAAATTCAACATCATATAATCGCCCCTTGACATTTCCTCAAAAGGACACTTTGAAAGAAACCACAGCTCCATCC
The DNA here is from genome assembly GCF_046972485.1 of Hominilimicola sp. Classification (NCBI taxonomy): domain Bacteria; kingdom Bacillati; phylum Bacillota; class Clostridia; order Eubacteriales; family Oscillospiraceae; genus Hominilimicola; species Hominilimicola sp. The sequence continues at coordinate 1,253 of NZ_JBKVWU010000019.1, read as the reverse complement.
TGCTTACGATTTCCCAACATTGAAGAAACATTTCTTCTTTCACCGTGTATCCCCCCACACACCGTAATATTAAATTTTGTTAATTTACTTAACCATTTTACCACCACAATTATTCTAAGTCAATATTTACACTTTTGATACAATATGAATTTACACTTTATTCACATTTCATTTGAATATTATTAACTTTTAGTATATAATAACTATATCATAATTGTACGAGGTGATATTAAGTGAAAAAAACATATATTGATACGGCTATGGAACGTATCGCACCTGATTTAATACTTAAAGGCGGAAACGTTGTCGATGTTTTTTCGGGCAGAGTTATTAAAGCCGATGTTATTATAAAAGACGGTATTATCTGCGGTGTCGGTTCATACAGCGGTGAAAACGAACAAGACGTTTCCGGCAAATATGTTATGCCGGGTTTTATTGATTCGCACGTTCATATTGAATCATCTATGACGCAGCCGTCCGAATATGCAAAGGCAGTTATGCCTCACGGTATTACAACCGTTATTGCCGATCCTCACGAAATAACAAACGTATGCGGTGAGGACGGTCTTGAATTTATGTTAAAGTCTGCGAAAAATATTCCGCTTGACGTAAATCTTATGTTGCCGTCATGTGTACCTGCAACGCCTTTTGAACATACAGGTGCTAATCTTGACGCAAAAACAACTCAAAAACTTGCACCTAAGTTCTTCGGTATCGGTGAAATGATGAATTATCCCGGTATTGTTTCAGGTGATGATGAAACACTCGGTAAGTTGTGTCTTGACATTATCGACGGTCATGCACCTTTGCTTTCGGGTCATGAGCTTGACGCATATACAAGTGCCGGTATAAAAACCGACCATGAATGCAGTGTCGTTGAAGAAATGACCGAAAAAATAAGCAAAGGTATGTATATTCTTCTTCGTGAGGGTACGCTTTCGCTTGACGTTGCAAAACTTATCAAGGGTGTAACCCCTTATACGTTAAGACGTTGTGCGTTTTGTACCGATGACAGATTTGTCGGCGAAATTATTCGTGACGGCAGTATTGACCACTGTATCAGAAAAGCCGTTTCACTCGGTCTTAACAATATTGACGCAATCATTATGGCAACGCTTAACGCTTGTGAAATGTACGGTATGAAGAATAAAGGAGCAATAGCTCCGTCATATGTTGCCGATATTGTCGTTGCCGACGATTTGAATTTAAGTTCAATATCACAAGTCTACAAAAACGGCAAACTTGTATGTGAA
>NZ_JBKVWU010000018.1:0-30133 GCF_046972485.1 Hominilimicola sp. | reverse complement strand
ATCAAGGAATGTTGATACTCTACCAACACTCATTGCAGCACCGTTCTGTGTTTTGATAGCTGCAAGATAACCGAAGTATAGCCATTGGCAAGCTTCTCTTGCGTCCTTAGCAGGCTTTGAAATGTCGAATCCGTATGATTCAGCCATTGTCTTCATTTCTTTAAGAGCGTTGATTTGCATTGTGATTTCTTCACGTTGACGAATTTCATCTTCAAACATTGATTCACTTTGGCATTCAACGAAATCTTCTTGTTTCTTTGCGATAAGCATATCGATACCGTAAAGAGCAACTCTACGATAGTCGCCTACGATTCTGCCACGGCCGTATGTGTCAGGTAGACCTGTAATAATCTTATTCTTACGAACTGCACGCATTTCAGGTGTGTATACATCAAAAACACCTTGGTTATGTGTCTTGTGATACTGAGTGAAAATCTTGTGAAGTTCAGGGTCCGGCTCATAACCGTATGTGCTGCAAGCTTCTTCTGCCATCTTAATACCGCCGAAAGGCATAAATGCACGCTTAAGAGGCTTGTCTGTCTGTAGACCTACGATCTTTTCAAGGTCTTTCATGCTTTCGTCAATATATCCTGGCTTATGAGCGTTGATACCTGTAACGATATGAGTATCCATATCAAGTACGCCGCCCTTAGCTCTTTCTTCCTTCTGAAGCTCTTGAAGTTTACCCCATAGCTTGTTTGTTGCGTCTGTTGGACCTGCAAGGAATGACTCGTCGCCATCATATGGTGTGTAGTTCTTCTGGATGAAATCACGAGTGTCGATATCATCGCACCATTTACCTTGTTCAAATCCTTTCCATTGTTCGAAATCTGTCATTTGTTTTGACCTCCCATAATATATTCAACTGTTTTGTAAACAGTTGTGAACTGATAGTGTTTTACAGTTAGCAAAAAGTTAGCTAAAAGTAAGTTTTTACTGTATGGTTAGCTGTTTCTAACCACGTTGATTATACCATATTAAACATACTTTTGTCAACGATTCATACTATATTGGTATGAGATTTGTCGAAGTACATTAATAAGCAGATAAAAGACAAAATAATTTAGATAATATTGCTAAAACAAATCATATATTTTCATTTGTGTGACTAAGAAAATATTCTTTGATTTTCTGAAAAGTAATATCACTTAAATCATGCTCTATTTTACAACTGTCATCATACGCGGTTTCTTCATCGACACCGAGGGCGATAAGAGCCTTGGCGATAACCTGGTGACGTTCATAGATTTTTTGAGCAATCTCCATACCTTTGTCGGTAAGGGTGATATTGCCGTCGGTATCAACGGTAACATAGCCTTCTTCACGAAAGGATTTCATTGCAACGGATACGCTCGGCTTTGTGAAGTTAAGGTGATGAGCAACATCAATACTGCGAACATAACCGTTTTTGTTCTTTAACATAAGTATGGCCTCCAAATAATTTTCAGCCGACTCTTTGATTATCATAGTTTAACACCTTTCTGTGTGAAAATGTGTACATATTGTAGTAGTAAAGATATTATATCACAATAAATTGCGATTGTCAAAAAATATATTGAATATTTTAAAAAAATTTTCGATAATTTTTTAAGTGAAAACAGTAAGTTTAGGCTAACAAATTTTAGGAACGAATAAAAAATGAGCAAACATAAGGAGAAATACAACATTTTGTGCAAAGTGAACAACAATTTTTAAAGTTGACGCGTAAAAAAGATATGACATATACACTTGACAAGAAAGGTTAGTTTTGATAAACTAACTAATGGTTAGAAAGTGCTAACCAAAAACTATATTCTTGGGGTTAGTTTTTATTTATACGAATGCTAACCAGAACGGAGGTAAATTTATGATGCCTTTAACACTGGTAGATGTTGATGAAGACAACATAATTAAAAAGATTGGCGGAAAGCCGGAAGTAAAAAAACATCTTGAAAATCTTGGTTTTGTTGTAGGAGGACACGTCAAGATAATCAGTAAACTTGGCGGAAACGTAATTGTAAATGTAAAAGAAACCAGAGTTGCAATCAGCAACGAACTGGCACAAAAAATTATGATTTAATTAAAGGGAGGTACAGCGCAAATGAAAACACTTAAACAGGCAGCAATCGGCGATACTGTAAAGGTAGTCAAATTGCACGGTGAAGGTGCGGTAAAACGCAGAATTATGGATATGGGTATCACAAGAGGTGCTGAAGTGCATATTCGTAAGGTTGCACCGCTTGGTGATCCGATTGAGGTCACAGTAAGAGGTTATGAGCTTTCATTGAGAAAAGCCGACGCAGAAATGATTGAAGTTGAATAATTTTGGTATATTCATTAATGTACTGAATTAAATTGTGAAAGAGAGGAATTTAAGAATGAATGTAAGAATTGCCCTTGCGGGTAACCCGAACTGCGGTAAGACAACACTATTTAATGCTCTTACAGGTTCTAATCAATTCGTAGGTAACTGGCCGGGTGTTACGGTCGAGAAAAAAGAAGGTAAATTAAAGAAACATGACGGTGTTGTCATTACTGACCTTCCGGGTATTTATTCACTTTCTCCATATACATTGGAAGAAGTTGTTGCAAGAAATTATCTTATCGGCGAAAGACCCGACGCAATACTTAATATTGTAGACGGTACAAACCTTGAAAGAAACTTGTATCTTACAACACAGCTTACAGAATTGGGTATTCCGGTTGTTATCGCAGTCAATATGATGGATATTGTCAAGAAAAACGGCGATAAGATTAATATTCAGGAATTGTCCCGTCAGCTTGGATGTAAAGTTGTTGAAATATCTGCTCTAAAGGGTACAGGTATTATGGAGGCTGCCGAAGAAGCTGTTTCAGCCGCTAAAAACGGTAAGACAATTCCAAAGCACGAGTTCTCGGGTCCTGTTGAACACGCAATAGCACATATCGAAGAGGCTGTTCTTCATGATATGCCGGAAGAACAACAGAGATGGTATGCAATAAAGATTTTTGAACGTGACGAAAAGGTGCTTGCACAACTTAATATTCCGCAGGAAAAATTGTCACATATTGAAAATGATATTAAAGCGGCAGAGGATGAACTTGACGATGACGCAGAAAGTATCATAACAAACGACAGATATGTTTACATAGCAGAACTTATTAAGGGCTGTTATAAAAAGAAGAGTGCCGGTAAGCTTTCATCATCTGATAAGATTGACCGAATTGTTACAAACAGATGGTTGGGACTTCCGATATTCGCAGTTGTAATGTTCCTTGTATATTACATAGCAATGGTAACAGTAGGTTCAAGTGCTACAGACTGGGCAAACGATGGATTGTTCGGTGACGGCTGGCATTTGTTCGGTATTGGTTCTTCTGCTTACACAGAGGCTGCTGACGAATTCACAAGTGCGTCAGATATAGTAAACGGTTATATTGACGCTGCGAGCGAACAGGGCATTGATACAGACGCAGTTGCAGAGGCACTTGATACAGAATCAGAAGATTTTGATCCTGAAGTTGCTAAGACAGAACTTGCTGCATTTGTTGAAGATGTAAAAAACATTGATGAAATCGAATATACAGTAGTCGATGAAGAAACAATGGCTGATGAAGAAGATACTGCTACATATGATGATCTTCTTGACTCGGTTGACGTTTATGATAAGTACGAATGTGCAGAACCTGATCCTGCCGATTACGGTGTATGGGTACCGGGTATCCCTGTACTTGTTGAAAACGGACTTGACGCAATCAACTGTGCAGACTGGCTAAAGGGACTTATTCTTGACGGTATAGTTGCCGGTGTCGGTGCCGTACTTGGTTTCGTACCACAAATGCTTGTATTGTTCATCTTGCTTGCATTCCTTGAATCTTGCGGTTATATGGCTCGTATTGCATTCGTATTGGATAGAGTATTCCGTAAGTTCGGTCTTTCGGGTAAATCATTTATCCCTATTCTTATCGGTACAGGCTGCGGTGTTCCGGGTATTATGGCATCGAGAACTATCGAAAATGACCGTGACAGAAAAATGACTATAATAACAACAACATTTATACCTTGCGGTGCTAAGACTCCGTTTATTGCAATGATTGCCGGTGCTATCTTCGGCGGTTCGGCTTGGGTTGCTACATCAACATACTTCGTCGGTATGGCTGCAATTATCATTTCTGGTATTATGCTAAAGAAGACAAAGATGTTTGCGGGCGATCCTGCTCCGTTCGTTATGGAACTTCCTGCATACCATATGCCTACAGTTATAAACCTACTTCGTTCAATGTGGGAAAGAGGCTGGTCATTCATTAAGAAAGCCGGAACAATTATTCTTCTTTCAACAATCCTTGTATGGTTTACGACATACTTCGGTTTTGTAGACGGAGCATTCACAATGCTTACAGAAGACCAAATCGACTACTCAATTCTAGCAACAATCGGTAAAGCAATTTCTTGGATATTTGCTCCTCTTGGCTGGGGTAACTGGCAAGCAACAGTTGCATCAATTACAGGTCTTGTTGCTAAGGAAAATATCGTTGGTACATTGGGTATTCTTTACGGTGCAGGCGACGGTTCTGTTTATCAGAATATGGCTCAGAAATTTATCCCAATCAGCGGATATTCATTCCTTGTATTCAACCTGCTTTGCGCACCTTGTTTCGCCGCAATGGGAGCTATCAAGCGTGAAATGAATAACGCTAAGTGGACTGCATTCGCAATCGGCTATCAGTGTGTATTCGCTTACGCAATCGCACTTGTAATTTATCAAATAGGTTTGCTTGTTACAGGCAGTGTAAACGTAATCGGTCTTATATTTGCAATCGCAGTAATTGCATTTATCTGCTATATGCTGTTTAAGCCTTATAAAGAATCAAACACTTTAAAGACTCAAAGATCAGTATCAGCGTAAAACAATATAAGACAAATGATATAAGGAGGGTTTTAAAATGACATGGTTAATGAATAATTTATCTACAATAATTGTGTGTATTGCACTTGTTGCGGTAGTTGTACTTATCATCAATAAGATGATAAAAGATAAAAAGAAGGGCAAATCCTCCTGTGGCTGCGGTTGCAGCAACTGTGCCATGGCAGGTAAATGCCACGGCAAACACTAAAAAATTATGAAAATAACAGCACTTTTGATGTGCTGTTATTTTTTTTTATCAAAACCATAAAATATTCAGTAAACAGTATTGACATTACGGAGTGAAAGTCTATATTAAGACAACTAATTATTAATGGGGTTAATGATTAAATGGATGAAGAAATACAAAGATTTATAAGTATATTTGATCCTAATAAGCGAATAGATTTTACAAAAGTTTTGACAAACGACATAACAAGATCGGAATATGCGGTTCTTTGGATGTACAAAAATATGACTCAAAATTTGGATGTTGTGTATGTGTCGGCTATCTTGCGGCAAATGTTGCGGCTAAGGTTTCGAGAGATATGCGAAAAGACGTGTATAAAAAGGTGGAACTGTTCTCAAATGCCGAATTTGATAAATTCTCTACCGCGTCACTTATAACGCATACGACAAACGATATTACGCAAATTCAAAATTTGCTTGTTATGCTTATCAGGATGGTGTTTTATGCACCGATTTTGGGCGTCGGCGGTGCTGTTAAGGCTCTTGAAAACAGTAAGGAGCTTTCGTGGATAATAATTGTTTCACTGTCGGCAATAGTGATTTTGATAGTGTTTATATTCCTTGTGGCAATGCCTAAAATGACGCTTATGCAGAAACTTGTTGATAAGCTTAACTTGGTCAGTCGTGAAAATATAGAAGGTATGCTTGTAACAATAGCATTTAATTTGCAGAATTTTGAATTTAAACGATTTGACAAGGCTAACGGAGATTTAAAAGACACAGGTACTTAAGTTTAATGCCTATGTAGGCAAATACGTTTAGTCAGGCGAGATATTGGGACGTGTGGACGGCGGTCCGTATATTAAATCGCCGTCAAACGGAAAGTTCATAGAGGTTGACGCCGAGAGGGGTGACTATGTTCTTACAACCGATGTTATGGGTTATGTGGCAAATACATACGATATGTATATCGGTGCGAATATCAAAGAAACGGATATAACCAAAATAAAAGAAGGTCAGTCGGTCAAGATAACGCTTGACGCATACGGTTCACGAAAATTTGAGGGCATTGTAACGCAGGTGAACAGCATTACAAATAATGCACTTACGGGACAGACAACAAGTTTCTCAACTTCCGGTACATACACAAAAACAACTCAGCTTATACCGATTAAGATAAAGTTGGTAAATTCCGATATACCGCTTGAAAATATCATAGGAACAAATGCAACGGTTAATATCAAAGTGAAATAGTAAAAAAAGCATAGAGATAATTTGGGAAATAATTATCAACTATGCTTTTTCTATGGAAAAAATTTAGATTAAGCCGAATATTGATTGACAAGAAATTTGTGCCGTGATAAAATTATTGTAATTTTATAAGAGAAAATGAGAGAGGTGTTTGTATGGCAAATTTGAAACCTGCACAGATAGCGGAGGTAAAGGGAAAAGGCTTTTTGATTAACAGAGGTACTGAAAATTTTTCGGGAAGAATTGTACCGCGCGGAACTGTATTTTCTCCGGACGATTTAAAAACCGTATCGGAAATATCAAGTAAATTCGGTAACGGTAAAGTAATTCCTACAACACGTCTTGGGCTTGAAATTCAGGGTATTCCTTATGAAAACGTACAAGACGCGATTGATTATGCCGAAAGTCACGGACTTAAATTCGGCGGAACGGGAAATAAAATCCGCCCGATTACATCATGTAAAGGTACAACTTGTGTTTACGGCAATTATGACACTCACGCACTTGCCGCAAAACTTTATGATGAATATTACATAGGCTGGGCTGATATAAAATTGCCGCATAAGTTTAAAATCGGTATAGGCGGCTGTCCGAACAGTTGCGTAAAGCCTGCGTTGAACGATTTTGGTATCGAGGGACACAGAATACCTAAGTACAATTCGGAAAATTGCAAAGGCTGTAAGGTTTGTATGATTGAAAAATCATGTCCATCAAAAGCTGCTAAACTTGTTGACGGTAAAATGGTTATAGATGAAAATGTCTGTAAGACTTGCGGAGTGTGCAGTGAAAGCAAATGTCCGTTTAAGGCAGTGAAACCGCATAATGAAGTCGTTTATCAAATATATGTAGGCGGTACATGGGGTAAAAAATCAAGAATGGGTACACCGCTTTCAAAGTTCGTTTCGGAAGACGAAATTGCACCGATACTTGAAAAGACAATGATTTGGTTTAAACTTAACGCAAATCAAAAAGAACGTCTTGGCGTTGCGATAGACCGCTTGGGTGTTGAAAAGTTTGAAAAAGATGTTCTTGAAAATGATGAATTGTTAGAGAAGAAAGATATTTTGTTTGAGTAATAATAAAGAAAATGCACATCTGTCAGATGTGCATTTTTTATGCGTTTATATAATATTTTGAGCCGTCTTTCAATGTTATTCTCCATACGGGCTGAAGTTCGGTAGGGGAGGTGTCAAAATCAATGATATTATATCCGAGTGTAATATCGCTTATTTCGATTTTGCCGTTAGGTTTATCTTTGCTTGCCGAAAATTCAAGCAGAGCGTCGGCAACGCTTTTTGCGTTGCGATATTCGCCGAGTGAATTTTGCGTAAACCATACACCGCTAAAACCCATAAGACCGTCGGAAGTTATATCAAATGTCATATAGTCATTAAAGACAGGTAAATTTTCTATTGTGTAAGTCATAAAAATATGATATTTTCCGTTGTCATCAGATGAAACAATCAAAGCGTTTTGACTGTCGAAACCGTAATAAGCGGCGATTTTTTTACCTTTCTTTGAGGCATTAACCGCATCTATGCCGTGCGTTTCGGACAATGCAACAGGTGTTTTCGGTACAAAAGAAAACTTATTGCCGTCAAAAATAACTTGATTTTCATTTGTTGTGTATGTTTCGCCGTTTTTTGTTACTTCTTTTTTTGCTCCTAAAATATTTTTTGCAAAAGCATCACTGTCTTCAATAAAATTTTGCAGTGTGGCAGAAGAAACTTTTTTTGTTTCTTTATCGATAATTGTCGGAGAAACGGTTATATCGTTTTTGTTCAAAAAAGTAACAAGATTGTTTACAACCTCTTCAGAATCGTTATCGGACATAGAAGTGGGGAATGTACAAATAACGGTCAGGTTTATTACTATAAACAATGAAAGTAAAATAACTTTTATAGGAAAACGTTTCACTTCAACAAGCCTCCTTATTCACTGACAGGAATAGTGATAGTTACTTCAGTTCCTTTGTGGAATTCACTTGATATTTTAATCTTACCGTTAAATGATGATTCAAGCGTTTGTTTTGCGATGGCAAGGCCAAGACCTGTACCGCCTGTGTCACGCGAACGAGCCTTGTCTACACGGTAGAAACGGTCGAAAATGTGCGGAAGTTTATCTTCTTGTATTCCGATACCGTTATCGGCTACTTTGATACAAATGTCGTTATAAACCTTGCTTGAATATACTTCGATAGTACCGCCCTCGCGTGTGTATTTCATTGCGTTGCTGACGATATTTATAATAACGCGTTCCAAACCGTCGTGATCGCCGGATATAACAGGCACTTCATTAATAGGGTGATATGTCAAAGTCTGATTTTTCTTCTTTGCCGTAAGCGACATACGCTCAACGATTGATTCAAGCATTTGACGAATGTCGATCGGCTCCGGCGGTTTTGTGAATGTTTGGTTTTCGTCAAGCTCCGATAGGGTAAGCAGGTCGCTTATAATTCTTGCCATTCTGTCAGATTCGGACGCGATAACGTCAAGAAAACGTACTTGCAATTCTCTGTCAACATCGGGCATATCGGCAAGTGTTTCGGAGTAAGACTTGATTGTTGTAAGCGGTGTACGAAGTTCGTGCGACACGTTCGCAACAAAGTCACGACGTGACTGCTCAAGTTTTTCCTGCTTTGTAACATCATGTATAACGACAATGATACCGCCGACTTTGTTATCAGCCTTGAACGGTGCAAAGTTTAAACGTAAATATTGGTTTGCAAGCTTGATTTCACGTTCGACAGAACCGTCGGGATTCATATAAAGCAAATCACCAAGCGTGATGTTCGCATTGATTTCTTTAAAGAAACGGTCAAATCTAATATCGTCAAGATACTGGCGGTTAAGAAGTTTTTTCGCTTCACGGTTAAAATGGATAAGATTGCCTTTTAAGTCAAATGCGATAATACCGTCATTCATATTTTGAAGAATGGTTTCAACCTTAATTTTTTCGCCTTTTGCTTGGTCGGAGGACTGCTTTCTTGTGTGAGCAAGATTGATAAGCGAGTTTGTAAGGTCGGCAATTTCATCTTTTGAATCTGATTTTTGAAGTGCGTTTATATCACCTGCCGCAAGTTTTTTTGCCTGCACCGAAAGCTGTTTGATAGGGTCGGTGATAGACTTTGAAATAATACTTCCCGCGATTGATGATATAATAAGAGATACCAACAATAAAATCAAAAGAATTGTCACCATACTGTGGGTTACACTGTTTTGCATTTGGCAAGTATCTTTGATGTATATAACATACTTTACCGCGTCACCGTTGTGTAACGGAAATGCGTAGTCCATATAGCTTTGAGTAAGCTTTGTTTCTTTCGATTCCGTACCGTTTAGGGCATTCATAAGTGACGGAGTTGCGTCGGTGGTTGTAGAGCCGTTTGATGAAAATAAAATCTCGCCCGATGAACCGTCAACAATATTGTAATATCTTGATGATGTAATTCCGAGTTTGCCTGAGTGGGAAGATAGGATATTGTTGATTAAATTAATATTGCTTTGGGAATTTTCTTCTATAACAATAGATGTATCCGTACTTTCGGCAGGAATACTTATTTCGTTTGCGGCGGCAAGGAGGTCGTTTTTAATATCTTCGGTGAATACCTCATTAATGCTGTTTGAAAAATCATCGTGATAATGTTTCATAACGCCTAAAATATTGAAACCGCCTATAAATAATTCCATGGCAAGTACAAGCAGTACAAATATAACTGTTATTTTCCAACGTATACTTTTAAACATAAAATAAAAACCTTTCTATAATAAATACTTAAATACTACAAAACACCCAAAACAAATTAATGTTTCGGGTGTATGAGTTCAATATTATTTGTTAAAATAGTAGCCTACGCCACGTTTTGTGATAATGTATTTAGGCATACTCGGATCATCTTCGATTTTTTCTCTAAGACGTCTTACCGTAACATCGACAGTACGAACATCGCCGTAATATTCGTAACCCCATACATTTTCAAGCAATTTCTCACGTGAGAAAATTTTATCCGGCTGCATGGCAAGGAATTTAAGAAGTTCAAATTCGCGAAGTGTTATGTCGATAATTTCGCCGTTCTTAGCAACTTCGTATCTTTCAACGTTGATTGAAAGCTCACCCGAATTAATTGTATTTTGATTTTCAGGTTCTTCCTCAACAACAGGCTGTGCCTTACTTCTTCTTAGGTTGGCTTTAACTCTTGCGGTAAGTTCACGCATTGAATACGGCTTTGTTATGTAGTCGTCCGCACCAAGCTCAAGACCTAAAACTTTGTCAACTTCGTCTTCACGGGCAGTAAGCATAATAATAGGAACTTGTGATTTTTCACGAACTTTTCGGCATACTTCAAAACCGTCCATTCCGGGTAGCATTACGTCAAGTAAAATTAGGTCAGGGTTTTCTTTAAGTGCCATTTCAAGACCTTTTACGCCGTCAAATGCAGACAAAGTCTTATAACCGTCTTTGCCAAGTGAAAATGCAAGAATATCATTAATTTTCTGTTCGTCCTCAATAATGAGTATAGTTCTATCCATTATTAAATATCAATCCTTTCGATTATAGAATAATATTTAAACGAATAACATTCGTAAATATTATTACAAATTTTTCGTAACCATTACATATATTTTATCAGAATTTAACATACTGTGCAAGGGTATTTTACAAAAAAATTAAAAAATATTAAAAAAATGCGTTCAAATGCAAGAAAAAAATATTTTTATTTCATTATAATAGGAGATTTCTTTAAATCCGCATTGCCGATACGGTGTGTCGGTATGGGATTGCATAGCATTGCTATATTTGTGGCACGCACATCAAGATTAAATTGCGGACTTTGTTCTTTAAAGTCAGCTGTTTTTGTGATTATCGGAACTTTGCAGATGCCTTTTGCCTGTTTTAAAATCGTCATACCGACCTTATTCATACCGAGAATACGGATATACTGTGGCATAGGGGAGTATATATCCTTTGTAAAGCCTATCAAAGCCGAGATAATCATACGTCTGATTTTGCTTGTGGTGTACCGCTTGTTTTTAACGTTTTCGACAAGGGTTTCAAAACTGTATGACATATTTGCACTGCTTAAAATTCTGTTTTCAATCCCCTCTGTAACTTCACTGATATTTTGCAAATCTTCAGCGGTCATAAGACGTAATTTTGAAATGATTGCACTGTCCAAATTCGATATGTCGTACGGAATGTCGCAATTAATATCTTCTAATTTATATGGTATAAAGTCATTTATATTTTCATTGTTTCTGTTCATTTCACGGAGCTTTGTCGCACTTGCTATATTTTGATATAAATTTCTGTCGTGGTAGCCTGCTTTGTGACGTTTGACGGTCATAGGCTTGATTTTGCTGTCAGAGCGGATTAATGCACGAATATATTCCGTTGCAAGAATGTTGTTTGGCTCAGACAATATATCTGACGGGATAAGTGCGGAATATGCCTTTGTGAGCGCGTTTGGATAACTCATACCGCCCATAACGTATTTTTTTATTTTTTCGGATATTTCGCTGTTTTCGTTTTCAAGCAATTCTGCGGCAGACATAAGTTCATCGATACTGCCTGATTCAGAGCCGAAACAAATGTTGTTGACAACACCGAGTGCGTTTAAAATATTAATACCGCCTGTCGCAAAATTCGGTGCGGCATTTAACGCATAACATACAGGAAGTTCAATAACAAGGTCAACACCGCCCGAAAGTGCCGTTTTTGCACGTGACCATTTATCCGTTATCGCAACGTCGCCACGCTGTACAAAACTGCCGCTCATTACGGCAATCACTGCGTCCGAATGTTTTTTTATTTCGTCAATTTGATATTTGTGTCCGTTGTGAAAAATATTGTATTCTGCTATAATACCGGTAATGTTCATTTTTATCTCCTCAAAATTACATTGTTAATATATATTATATCTTAAAATAAGAAGTATAGCAATAAATAAAATTGGAATATTAAATAAAGCAATGATGTAAAACAGACACAAATTTTGTATAGAATAAAAGAAAGAAAATCTACAAAACCTATTGACAAAGTAGGAAATATAAAGTAAAATATGTTTGAACAGTTATTCAAATGTTCAACTTTAATACAGGAGATGATTTTAATGAATTCAGTATACATGGACAACAATGCTACTACAAGCCTTAAAAAAGAAGTTCTTAATGCAATGATGCCATATTATACAGATATATACGGCAATGCGTCATCGAAATTCTATAAAATAGGCAGAGATGCCGAACAGGCACTTTATAAGCTTAGAGAGAGCGTTGCAAAAAGTCTTAATGCAAAAAACGTAAACGAAATTTATTTTACGGGTTCCGGTTGTGAGGCTGACAACTGGGCGATAAAAGGTATTGCACTTGCAAACAAGTCGAAGGGCAATCACATTATAACAAGCAAAATCGAACATCACGCAATTTTAAGCACTTGCGAATATCTTGAAAAGCATGGCTTTGAAGTTACTTATCTTGATGTTGATGAATACGGTTTTGTAAGTCCGAAAGCTGTTGAGGACGCTATAAAGGACAATACAATACTTATTTCAATAATGACGGCTAACAATGAAATCGGAACAGTTGAGCCAATTAAGGAAATTGCGGAAATTGCAAAGAAACACAGAGTTATTTTCCATACGGACGCAGTACAGGCTATCGGACATATGAAGATAGATTTGCAGGATTTAGGCGTTGACTTGCTTTCAATTTCTGCACATAAGTTCCATGGTCCTAAGGGTGTCGGAATGTTGTACATCAGAAACGGTATAAGAATAGACAACCTTATTCACGGCGGAGGACAGGAAAGAGGAAAGAGAGCCGCAACGGAAAATCTTGCAGGTATAGCAGGCCTTGCAAAGGCACTTGAGCTTGCAACGGAAAACCTTGATGAAAATATTGCACACGCAAAGAAAATGCGTAACAGATTGATTGAGGGTATCAGAAAGAATATTCCTTATTGCCGTCTTAACGGCCCTGAGGACGAGGGCAGACTTTGCAATAACGTAAACTTCTCATTCCAATATGTTGAGGGAGAATCAATATTGATGATGCTTGATATGAAAGGTGTTGCGGCGTCAAGCGGAAGTGCTTGTGCGTCAGGCTCGCTTGATCCGTCACACGTTCTTATTGCAATCGGTTTACCTCACGAAATTGCTCACGGTTCGCTAAGACTCAGTGTAGGCGATGAAACAACAGAGGAGGATGTTGACTACGTAGTAGAGGTACTTCCTCCGATTATACAAAGATTAAGAGATATGTCACCTTTATATGAGGGTGTAGAGAAAGGAGATAATTAATTATGTACAGTGAAAAAGTTATGGACCATTTCTCAAATCCAAGAAATGTAGGTCAGATAGACAACGCAAATGCAGTCGGTGAAGTCGGCAATGCAAAGTGCGGCGATATTATGAAGATATATATGGATATTCAAGACGATGTTATAAAAGACGTTAAGTTCAAGACATTCGGTTGCGGTGCGGCTATTGCAACAAGTTCAATGGCAACTGAAATGGTTAAGGGTAAGACTGTTGACGAGGCACTTGCTCTTACAAATAAAGCGGTTATGGAGGCACTTGACGGACTTCCGAAAGAAAAAATTCACTGCTCTGTTCTTGCTGAAGAGGCTATTCAGTCGGCAATCAACGATTACAGAAGCAAAAAGGGTGAAGCACCGCTTGAAAATAATTGTGACTTCTGTTACAAGAAATGTGACAATTCAGACAAATAACTCTATATAATCCTATAAAATACAATATAAAAACAGACAAAACATTATTGTTTTGTCTGTTTTTGCGTTTATAATCATAAAAAAATGATGATTTACAGATACAATATGGTGTTAGTAGCAGGTGTTAAACAGACTGCACAGCACAATATTTTGTATCTATTGGGTAATTATGAACATATTAGAACAATATATTTAAACATATTGTACAATGTTTAAGTTTATTTGCAAGAAAATATTGCAAAGTTATTAACGATCGTATATAATCATTGAGGTTATTGATTTAGTACCTACTACTAACAATAATTAATAAAATGTCGAAAAACATAGAAAGGAACGCTTGAAAGTGACAAGAACAATATTGAAAAAGAAACGTCATGAGTATTTGCTCAGAAAAATAAAACAAAATCCGTTTTTGAAAGACGAAGAACTTGCACAGGCTTGTAACGTGAGCGTGTCCACTATTCGTTTTGACAGAGCGGAACTTGGTATAGCAGAATATCGTGAGAGAATAAAGTCGGTGGCGGAAGAAGGTTTGGTGGCAGATACGGCGGTTGGCGAAGTGCTTGACCTTAACTTGTATCATGACGGAATATCGGTGCTTAAAACCGATGATACGATGACCTTTGACGGTACTGACATAATAAAAGGACAGTGTATATATGCTTTTGCGGAAAATTTGGCGCTAAGCGTTATTGACGCGAAGGCGGCGTTGGTAAAAATCGCAAATGTGAAATATATGCACGAGGCACACGCAGGGGAAAGACTGATTGCCAAGTCGGACGTTATGAGAGTAAAAGACGGAGGATATATCGTTCGTGTTGTCATAAAGGCAAATATGAACGAAGTATTCAGAGGAAAATTCAGCCTTGTTATGACTGATGTGAAATAGTCGGAGGAAAGATGAAGATTATAGTAGATGCAATGGGTGGTGACAATGCTCCTATGGCGCCTGTCGAGGCGGCTGTAAGAGCGGTAAAGGAACTTGATGTGGAAATAGTTCTTGTCGGCAAAAAAGAGGTTGTCGAAAAGGAACTTTCGGCATATGACTACCCAAATGATAAAATCAGTATAGCGAATGCTGATGAAGTGATAACAAACCACGAAGAACCGGCAAAGGCGGTAAGAAGCAAGAAAAATGCATCGGTGGTCGTTGCGGCAAATATGCTGAAAAAAGGCGAGGGTGATGCAATGCTTTCGATGGGTAATACAGGTGCGCTCTTAGCGTCGGGATTGCTTATTGTCGGAAGAATAAAGGGGATTTTAAGACCTGCACTTGCAACGCTTCTGCCGAGTGCAAAAGGACCGAAAATGCTTATAGACGCTGGTGCAAATACAAACTGCAAACCTGAAAATCTTGTTCAGTTCGGTATTATGGGCAGTATATATATGAAGAATGTACTCGGAATTGAAAGTCCGACTGTCGGACTTATGTCAAACGGTGAAGAAGAAGGCAAGGGCGATGAACTTACGAAGGAAACATTCCCGCTTTTGAAAAAAGCACCTATAAACTTTATCGGCAATATCGAGGGCAGAGATGTTATGGAAGGTACGGCTGACGTAATTACCTGTGACGGTTTTGTCGGAAATGTAATACTTAAAACCGTTGAGGGTATGGGACACGTCGTAAGTACGAAAGTTAAAAATATATTTATGAAAAACTTGTTTACAAAGCTCGGTGCAATATTTGTAATGGGCGGCTTGAATGAGTTTAAACAGTCTATGGATTACCGTGAATACGGCGGTGCACCGCTTTTGGGTACAAAAAGACCCGTTATAAAAGGACACGGCTCGTCAGACGGTAAAGCGGTATTTTCTGCAATCAGACAGGCAAAGAAATTTGTTGAAACAAACTTAATAGAAGAAATAGTTAATAATATAAACTGTATGGAGGAAAAGAGTAATGATTAATGCAAAGATAACAGGTGTAGGCGGATATGTTCCGGAAAAGGTATATGACAATGCGTATATGGAAAGCATTGTTGATACAAACGACGAATGGATAACAAGACGTACAGGCATAAAGGAAAGACATATTTCAGCCGACAACGAATATACAACGGATATGGCAACAATCGCCGCTAAGCGTGCTATTGAAAATGCAGGACTTACACCTGAGGATATTGACCTTATAATGCTTGCAACAGTTACACCTGATTACTTCACACCGGCTTGTGCTTGTGTTGTACAAAGCAATCTTGGTGCGGTAAATGCGGCGGCATTTGACTATAATGCGGCTTGTTCGGGATTTGTTACAGGTCTTACTATCGCAGAACAGTTTATAAAAGCAGGAACATACAAGCATATCGTTGTAGTATGTGCCGACACATTAAGCAAGGCTACAGATTATAAGGACAGAGCAACTTGCGTATTGTTCGGTGACGCGGCAGGTGCGGCAGTTGTGTCTGCAAGTGAAGAACAGGGTATTATCGCAACAGACATCGGTGCAGACGGCTCAAGCGGTCACGCTATAACAAGTCTTGCATACAGAAATGATGATGAAGAAACAGAAAAGAGAATAAGCCACAGAAAAGATACTATTTGGATGGCAGGACAAGCTGTTATGAAGTTTGCCGTCAAAGCAATGGCAGACGCAAGCGCAAGAGTTGTAAACAGTGCAGGATTGACTTGGGACGATATTGCACTTGTTGTACCTCACCAGGCTAACTACAGAATTGTTGAAAGTGCCGTAAAGAGAATGGGTATCACTGATGAAAAGGTATTTTTGAACCTTGAAAAGTATGGTAACACATCAGCGTCTTGTATCCCTGTTGCACTTACAGAGGCAGTTCAGCAAGGCAGAATTAAAAAGGGCGACAAGGTTGTACTTGTAGGCTTCGGCGGCGGACTTACATGGGGTGCGGCACTTATTGAGTGGTAAAACAAATACGTTAAATAAGAAAGGGAGAAGAGAAATGAAAACAAGATTATGTGAATTGCTTGGTATTGAATATCCTATTATTCAAGGCGGTATGGCGTGGGTAGCTACAGCCGAACTTGCGGCAGCTGTTTCAAACGGCGGCGGTATCGGACTTATCGCGGCAGGAAATGCACCGGCAGACGTTGTAAGAGCGCAAATTCAAAAGGCAAAGTCACTGACAGATAAGCCTTTTGGCGTAAACGTAATGATGATGTCACCGTTCGTTGAAGAAGTTATGCAGGTTATTATAGAAGAAAAGCCGGCAGTAGTTGCAACAGGTGCCGGTAATCCGGGTAAATACATAGCGTCACTTAAAGAGGCAGGAATTAAGATTATGCCGGTTGTTGCAAGTGTTGCAATGGCAAAGAAGATGGAAAAAGACGGTGCAGACGCAATTATCGCAGAGGGTACAGAGGCAGGCGGACATATCGGTGAACTTACAACAATGGTACTTGTACCGCAAGTTGTTGACGCGGTAAGTATTCCGGTTGTAGCGGCAGGCGGTATAGCTGACAGCAGAGGTGCTGTTGCGGCATTTGCACTTGGCGCAGACGGTATTCAAGTTGGTACAAGATTTATCTGCTCAACAGAGTGTATCGCACACGATAACTATAAGCAAGCCGTTATAAAGGCAAAAGACAGAGATGCGGTTGTTACGGGCAGATCAACAGGTGCGCCTGTAAGAGCGCTTAAAAACAAACTTACTCGTGAATATGACAAACTTGAAAAGCAAGGTGCGTCATTTGAAGAAATAGAAGCACTTGGCGTTGGCGGTCTAAGACGTGCATTTGAAGAAGGTGACACACAAACCGGTTCACTTATGGCAGGTCAATCAGCCGCTATGGTACACGAAATTCAACCTTGTGCAGACATAATCAAGAGTTATTTTGACGGTACAGAGGCAGTTATTGAAACAATTACTTCTAAACTTAAATAAGAATTTCTTATTAGATAAATTAAGAAAGGAAAATAAATATAATGGGTAAATTAGCATTTGTATTTGCAGGACAAGGCGCACAAGCTGTCGGAATGGGTAAGGAACTTGCCGAAAACTTCCCGATTGCCGATAAGACATTTGACGAGGCAAGTGAGGCACTTGGCTTTGATATAAAGGATATGATTTGGAACGGCGACAGTGAAACTCTTATGATTACAGAGAACACGCAGCCGACAATCGTTACAATGAGCGTTGCGGCACTTAGAGTATTGCAAGAAAAAGGTATTAAGCCTGACGTTGTTGCCGGACTTAGCCTTGGTGAATATACTGCACATATTGCGTCGGGTTCAATGGAATTTGCCGACGGTGTAAGACTTGTAAAAAAACGCGGTAAGTATATGCAGGAGGAAGTGCCTGTAGGAAAAGGCGCTATGGCGGCTATTATCGCACTTTCCGCAGAGGACGTTATCGCTTGCTGCGAAGAGGCGTCAAAAGTCGGTATTTGTTCACCTGCAAACTTTAACTGTCCTGGTCAAATCGTTGTATCGGGTGAAGTTGAGGCAGTGGATAAGTGTTGTGAATTGGCAAAGGAAAAGGGCGCAAAACGTGCTTTAAAGCTTCCTGTTTCAGCTCCGTTCCATTGTGCTATGCTTATAGGCGCAGGCGAAAAACTTGCAAAAGAACTTGAAAATGTAGAAGTTAAGGATATGCAAATTCCTGTAATCACAAACGTAACTGCTGATTACGTTTCTTCAAAGGAAGATATTAAACCGCTTTTAATCAAGCAAGTATCTTCATCTGTTAAATGGGAAGAAACTATCAGAAGAATGATAGCAGACGGAGTTGATACATTCGTTGAAGTCGGACCGGGTAAGGCACTTAGCGGATTTATAAAGAAAGTTTCAAGAGATGTAAAGGTGTTTAACGTAGAGGATATGGCTTCACTTGAAAAGACTCTTGAAGGTCTTAACGCATAACAGAGAGGAGATAAAGAAATGTTAAAAGGTAAAACAGCGGTAATTACAGGCTCGGGCAGAGGTATAGGTAAATCAATCGCCCTAAAACTTGCGTCACACGGTGCAAATATCGTTATAAACGATATTCCTTCATCGGATTATGCAGACGAAACTTGTGAAGAAGTTAAAAAGCTTGGTGTAGAATGTATAGTTGTTAAAGGCGATGTAAGAAATACCGAAGATGTTCAGAAACTTGTATCGGAAACTATGGATAAATTCGGTCATATTGACATATTTGTTAATAACGCAGGCATTACAAGAGACGGTCTTATGATTAGAATGTCAGAGGACGATTGGGATCTTGTTATGGATATAAATCTAAAGGGTGCATTTAATTGTATCAAAGCAGTTGCAAGACCTATGATGAAACAAAGAAGCGGTGCTATAATCAATATGGCGTCAATCGTAGGTGTTATGGGTAATCCGGGTCAGGCAAACTATGTTGCCTCAAAAGCAGGTCTTATCGGTCTTACAAAGACAACAGCAAAGGAATTTGCATCAAGAGGTATCAGATGTAACGCAGTAGCACCGGGCTTTATCCGTTCTGCTATGACAGATGTATTGTCTGATGATGTAAAGAAGAAATATCTTGACTCAATTCCGCTTGGAAAATTCGGAGAAACTGAAAATATTGCAGATGTTGTTGCATTTTTGGCATCTGATATGTCAAAATACGTTACAGGTCAAGTAATAAATGTTGACGGCGGACTTGTTATGTAATATAATATGTATATAATTCGTTTAGAATTTATATAGACATTACTGAAAGGGGGTGCAAGTGAATAATGGAATTTGAAAGAGTAAAGAACGTTATCGTTGACCAACTAAGTGTTGATGCAGATGAAGTAACTTTGGAAGCATCATTCGTTGACGATTTGGGTGCAGACTCATTGGACGTTGTTGAACTTATCATGGGTCTTGAAACAGAATTTGATATCGAAATCCCTGATGAAGATGCTGAAAAGATCAGCACAGTAGGCGACGCAGTTGAATATATTAAGAGTCATGCGTAAGATACGAAGTCGTGCCTTGTATCAATACTCTTGGTGCAAGGCATGAAATTTTTTTGAAAAAAGAAATTAATTTTATTATATAGATAAGGATAAACAATAGGAGGTAACTAAATGAGAAGAGTTGTTGTAACAGGCTTAGGTGCTGTAACCCCTATAGGAAATAACGTTGAAGAATTTTGGAACGGTATCAAAGCAGGTAAATGCGGTATTGATAAAGTAACACTTTTTGACGCAACTGATTTTAAGACACAGATTGCCGGTGAAATTAAGAATTTTGAGCCGACTGATTTTATCGAGAAGAAAGACGCTCGTAAAATGGACAGATATACTCAGCTTGCAATGGTAGCGGCTGATGAGGCTGTTAAGGATTCGGGTCTTAATATGGAAGACGAAGACCCTTGGAAAGTCGGAGTTATAACAGGTTCGGGTATCGGCGGTATCCATACTCTTGAGGAACAGCATAAGTCACTTCTTGACAGAGGTCCGGGACGTGTAAGTCCGTTCTTTATTCCTATGATGATAGGTAATATGGGCGCTGCACAGATTGCTATTAAGTACGGAGCAAGAGGTGTAAATGAAAATATCGTTACAGCTTGTGCTTCGGGTACAAACGCTATCGGTGATGCTTTAAGACACATTCAGCACGGTGCTAACGATGTTATCATCACAGGCGGTGCAGAGGCGGCTGTAAGTCCGCTTGCATTTGCAGGCTTCTGTAATATGAAAGCTATGTCAACAAGAAATGACGATCCTAAAACAGCGTCAAGACCGTTTGACGCAGAACGTGACGGATTTGTTCTAAGTGAAGGTGCAGGCTTTATAGTTATAGAAGAACTTGAACACGCAAAGAAGAGAGGAGCTCACATTTATTGTGAACTTGTCGGCTACGGTGCAACTGATGATGCTTACCACATCACAAGCCCTATTCCGGGCGGTGTCGGCGGTGCAAAGGCTATGTCACTTGCAATCGAAGACGCAGGTTTAAAGCCTGAAGATGTAACATACATCAATGCTCACGGTACATCAACAAAGTACAATGACGAGTTTGAAACACAAGCTATAAAAGAGGCTCTTGGCGATGCGGCTAAGAACGTTGCAGTAAGCTCAACAAAGTCAATGACAGGTCACCTTTTGGGTGCGGCAGGCGGTGTCGAGGCAATCGTTTGTGCATTGGCTATCAAGGACGGTTACATTCCTGCAACAATCAATTACAATACACCTGACCCTGCTTGTGATTTGGATATAGTTCCGAATAAGGGCAGAGAACAGGAAGTTAAAGTTGCAATGTCAAATTCACTTGGATTTGGCGGTCATAACGCAACTATCGTAATGAAAAAGTACGAAGATTAATTAAATAAACTTAAACAATAGAGGATGTCTTTTTAAGGCACCCTCTACTGTTATGTGGATTGCTCTAAGCGGTGAACGGTTCACTCTTTAGAGCAGTGTATGTACAGAGAAAGGAAAGCTGTTATGAAAAACGTACAAGAGAAAATCGGTTACACATTTAAAAATGTCAATCTTTTAGAAACGGCACTTACACACAGCTCATATGCGAATGAGTGTAAAAAAGAAAATAACGAACGTCTTGAATTTTTGGGCGATTCTGTTTTGAGTGTTATAATCAGTGACTATATATTCAGACGTTTGCCGAATGTTGACGAGGGCTGGCTTTCAAAATATCGTGCAACGCTTGTCTGCGAACAGTCGCTTAACGAAATATCTAAGAAAATTTCGCTTAGCAAATTTATATTGCTTGGTAAGGGTGAAGAAATGACAGGCGGACGTCAGAGAGCGTCTATCATTTCAGACGCATTTGAGGCAGTTTTGGCGGCAATTTATCTTGACGGCGGTATGGAAACGGCAAGAAAATGGGTAATCGACCTTATGCGTGATTCGATTAACGAAGTTGTGACAGGTCACGGATATGCCGACTATAAAACAATGCTGCAAGAGGCACTTCAAAAAGGTACACAGGGCAAAGTCACATACAGAACAATCGGCGAATCCGGTTTGGATCACAACAAAGTGTTTGAAGTTGAAGTGCTTGTCGATGATGTTCCTAAAAATAAAGGAACAGGTCACAGCAAAAAAGAGGCTGAACAAAATGCGGCACATACTTTGCTTAAATCAATGGGAAAAGTACAGTGACTATGAAAACGTATAATATACCGATATTTGTACCGCACAGAGGTTGTCCGTTTGATTGTGTTTTTTGCAATCAAAAACGTATAACGGGGACACAAAAAGAAGTCACGGCTGATGATGTTCATAATATTATAGGCGAATATCTTAAAACATTGCCGAGTAAAAACAGACGTATCGAGGCGGCGTTTTTTGGCGGCAGTTTTACCGGTATACCGATTAACGAACAAAGCGAACTTTTAGCCGCCGCGAATGAATATCTTAAAAAAGGAGATATTGACGGAATACGTCTTTCAACCAGACCTGATTATATAGATAAAGAAATACTTGATAATCTGCTTAAATACGGAGTTACAACGATTGAACTCGGTGTACAGTCTATGGACGACAGTGTTTTGAAATCGTCAAACAGGGGACACACAAGAGAAGATGTTATTAATGCGGTAAAGCTGATAAAGGAATATCCGTTTACACTCGGACTTCAGATGATGACAGGTTTGCCAGGTGATACCGATGAAAAATCGCTTTATACGGCAGATGAAATAATAAAGCTGAAACCTGATATTGTACGCATATATCCGACGCTTACCATAAAGGACACATTCCTTGAAAAAATGTATCTTACGGGTAAATATAAACCGCAGTCGGTTTATGAGGCGGTTAATCTTGCAAAACAGCTTTTATTGAAATTTGAAAAGAATAATATAACTGTTATAAGAGTCGGTTTACAGTCGACCGATGAAATAAGCGAGAACGGTTCTGTTGTTGCAGGACCTGTACACAGCTCATTTCGTGAACTTGTCGAAAGCAGTATTTATTATGACATTATATGCAGTAAATTGAAAGACGGCTGTAAAAGAGCAGATGTTTATGTAAATCCGAGAGAAGTTTCAAAAGCAGTCGGTAATAAGCGTTGCAATATAATTAAATTAAAACAAGAGAAAAATATTGATGTAAAGATATGTACAGATGAAAATTTGGGAAAAAGAGAGGTGAGATGTACTTGCTATTAAAAAGACTTGAACTGCAAGGTTTTAAATCGTTTGCCGATAAAACAATTCTTGAATTTGTCGAAGGCTCAACGGCGGTCGTAGGTCCGAACGGCAGCGGAAAAAGTAATATTTCCGACGCTATTCGTTGGGTTATCGGTGAAATGAGTGCAAAATCTCTCAGAGGTTCTAATATGCAAGATGTCATTTTTGCAGGTACAGAAACGAGAAAGCCTGTCAATTTTGCGGAAGTGAGTCTTGTACTTGATAACAGTAGTCATTTGTTTGATATAAATTATGATGAAGTTGTTGTAACAAGACGACTGTTCAGAAGCGGTGAAAGTGTGTATCAGATTAATCGCTCAAACTGTCGTTTGAAAGATATACATGAGCTGTTTATGGATACGGGTCTTGGACGTGACGGTTATTCTATTATCGGACAGGGTAATGTGTCGCAGATATTGTCAACCAAAGCCGAGGACAGAAGAAGTCTGTTTGAGGAGGCGGCAGGTATATCAAAATACAAGTACAGACGTGAAGAGGCGGAACGAAAGCTAAAGGGTGTTGAAGAAAACCTTGTAAGAATTTCCGATATAACGACTGAACTTGAAGGTCAGCGAGGACCTCTTAAACGTCAGTCGGAAAAA
The DNA here is from genome assembly GCF_046972485.1 of Hominilimicola sp. Lineage (NCBI taxonomy): Bacteria > Bacillati > Bacillota > Clostridia > Eubacteriales > Oscillospiraceae > Hominilimicola > Hominilimicola sp. Next base: position 6,439 of record NZ_JBKVWU010000018.1, on the reverse strand, counting down.
GCGAGAAAGTATTTGACATACTATGAAGAATATAAAGGACTTGACGTAAATTTAAGCATTATAACGATAGACAAAAACCGACTTGCCGCCAAAGAGGCAGACAGGCTTTATAACAGTGTTGAAGAAGAGCTTGCCGAGCTCAGAGCAACGGAATCGGAAACAGAACAAAAAATCACATCGCTTTATAATGAAAGTGAACAAGCCGATACCGAAATAGCGGAACAGAACAAACTTCTTCGTGAGGCTGAGTCAAAGAATATGGAAACCAAAAATCATATTTCTTTATTTGAAAACAACATAAAGAATAATGAACTTATGCTTAAAAGAATTGATAACGAAATTCAAAGCATAAAAGATAAAAATATTGAACGCGAGAACAGTATAGAAAAGCAAAAGGCAGAGATTGAAGAAAAGAATAAAGATGCCGAAGAAATGCTTACTGCGTTCGATTCTATGAAAGAGGAACAGGACGAAATTGCAAAGCAGAAAGATACTCTTTCAAAAGAAATCGACAGTCTGCAGGGCGATATTATCGAAAAGCAGAATTTGATTGCGACAAAGCGTGCACAAATAAACGGTGTTGAAAATTTGAGGAGCAGTTTTATAGAACGACGAGAAGTGGTTGAAACCGAAATAAAGACCTTTAACGAGGGTGTTTCAAACACAAAACAGGAGATAGAAAACTGCAAAAAGGAAATATCGGAAAAGTCTGAAAAGTGCGGTAAGATGAAAGAAACCATAAACCGCCATAACGAAAACATAAATAAGTTAAAATCCGAAAACGATAAACTTACATCAAGTCTTAACAATATGAATGTCGAGTATAATTCAAAATCTTCAAAGAAGAAAATTCTTGAGGGTATGGAAAACGATTATGCGGGATATTCAAAGAGCGTAAAGGCTGTGCTTAAAGCCGAAGAACTGAAAAAAATCAGAATTTACGGTACTGTATCGGGACTTGTGGACGTAAAAAAGGAATACGTTACGGCTATTGAAATCGCACTCGGCGGAGCGTTGCAGAATATCATAGTAGAGAGCGAAGAGGACGCAAAGACGGCGATTAATTATCTTCGCAGAAATAATGCAGGTCGTGCAACATTTTTGCCGGTGTCGGCTGTAAAAGGCAGAGAACTTGATAATGTTGGTGAAATAAGCAAGCAAAAAGGCTTTATCGGACTTGGAAGCAAACTTATAAAGTATAACAGTAAGTACGACGGTATTATAAAAAGTTTGCTCGGCAGAGTCGTTGTGGTTGATAATGTGGATAATGCCATTGCTATGAGCCGACATTTCGGGTATAAATTCAGAGTTGTAACACTTGAGGGCGAAATATTGAACGCAGGCGGTTCGATGTCCGGCGGCAGCGTAAATAAGCAAAGCGGATTTTTGTCGAGAGCTACTGAAATAAAAACACTTACATCGGAATTAAACGATTTGTCAGTTAAAATAAAAGAGGTTGGCGACAAAAAACAGCAGATTGAAAATGATATGAGAACTATAAATAATCAGTTGTCGTCATATGTTCCGCTTGTGAGAGAGTATGAGGACGAGATACTTCGTCTGGAAAATACGCAAAAACATCTTGAAGAAAAGATTGAATCGGGAAGTAATACGGAGAAAAACTATAAAGCAGAGCTTGGACAGATTGAAAAGCAGCTGTCGGAATCTTCGGATGATATTGCCGAGCTTTTGCAGAATGTCAGAAATCTTGAAAAAGAAAGTAATGACTTACAGAGCAAAGCGGAAAAACTGAATGAAGAATTTAATCGAATTTCAGAGGAAAAAGACGAGAAGTCACAAAGCTTGATGGATAACACGATGAAACTTGCAGATATGCAAAGGGACATTAAAGTTATCGAAAAAGATATTGAAACAAAGAAGAATGATATTGCAAATTCCGTAAAAGATATAGCACAAAAAGAGCAAGATAAAACAAGAATATGTGCCGAAAACGAAAGTTTAAAACAGCAGATTGAGGACAAAAACAAGCTGACGGAAGAAATCGCAAAGAGTACGGCGGATATAAATGATTATATCGAGAGTATTCAGAAGAAGAAAAGCGATATTTCAACGTCACTTCAAAATATCCAAAATTCAAATAAGGATTTAACTGATAAATTGCTGAACTTGCAACAGGAACTTTCAAGACTTGAAAACAGACGTGAAAAACTCAATAACGATATTGAAAATATTATAGGCAGATTGTGGGAGGACTACGAACTGACTTATAACAGTGCGTGTGAAATTAAGACAGAAGTGGAAAACGAGAAAGAATCGTTTGCAAGATTGTCGCAATTGAAGTCGCAGATAAAATCACTTGGCAGTGTAAACGTCGATTCTATCGAAGAATATAAAGCGGTAGAGGAGAGGTTTGTGTTCTTGACAGAGCAAAAGAGCGATCTTGAAAAGTCGAAAAACGAACTTAACGGAATAATAGAGTCAATGGAAGAATTGATGAAAGAGCATTTCGGGAAGCAGTTTCAGGAAATCAATGAGAGTTTCAGTCTGGTATTCAGTGAACTTTTCGGCGGCGGCAAAGGTGAATTGACTTTATCTGATCCGAGCAATGTTCTTGAAAGCGGTATTGAAATTATCGCACAGCTTCCGGGTAAAGGTTCGCAGAATATCAATCTGTATTCGGGCGGTGAAAAGTCGTTTATTGCTATTGCACTTCTGTTTGCAATACTTCGAGTAAAACCGGCTCCGTTCTGTATTTTGGACGAGATTGATGCGGCACTTGACGATGTAAACGTTTCGAGATTTGCAACATATTTAAAAAATTATATTGAACAGACACAATTCATTGTTATCACTCACAGACGTGGTACAATGGAGGCGGCAAATATTTTATACGGCGTAACAATGCAGGAAAAAGGCGTTTCTAAGTTGTTGTCACTTCATATAGATGATGTCGCAGACGATATGGTCAGTTAGGAGTAGTATATGGGATTCTTTGATAAGTTAAAAAACGGTTTGACAAAAACCCGTGAATCAATCGCAAAACAAGTTAATAATGTATTCAGTGTGTTCGTAAAAGTTGACGACGAACTTTTTGAAAATCTTGAAGAGGCACTTATTATGGCAGATATAGGTGTAGAAACTTCAACATACATTATTGAAAAACTTCGTGATAATGTTAAACACAAGCATATCACAGACGGAAACCTTGTAAAAGAGGAATTAAAGAGCATAATAAGCGAAATACTCAGTGCGCTTGATACAACGGTGAATACGTCAACAACACCGTCTGTTATTTTGGTGATTGGCGTAAACGGTGTCGGAAAAACAACGAGTATCGGAAAAATCGCATCACATTATAAGTCGATGGGTAAAAAGGTACTTCTTGCGGCGGCTGACACATTCAGAGCGGCAGCGATAGACCAGCTTGACATATGGGCACAGAGAAGCGGTTGCGATATAATCAAGCACCAAGAAAACAGTGATCCGGCGGCAGTTGTGTTTGACGCTTGTACGGCGGCAAAGGCGCGTGGTGCTGATATTCTTATATGTGATACAGCCGGCAGACTTCATAATAAGAAAAATCTTATGGCGGAGCTTGCGAAGATTAACCGTGTAATTGAACGTGAACTGCCTGATTCGGCAAGAGAAACATTGCTTGTCCTTGACGCGACAACAGGTCAAAATGCGGTAAGTCAGGCAAAATTATTCTCCGAGGCGGCGGATATTACGGGAATTATCCTTACAAAGCTTGACGGTACGGCAAAAGGCGGTATTGTAATATCAATAGCAAAGGAACAGAATGTTCCAGTTAAATTTGTAGGCGTCGGTGAAGGTATCGACGACTTACAGGAATTTAACAGCGATGATTTTGCAAAGGCTATATTTGAAGAATAAATAATATAAACTCTGACAGTCAAAAAATGGCGGTCAGAGTTTTTTTGTACAGTTTTTTGGACATAGGTGAATGTATAATTTAAGTAGAAAAGGAGATGGGAGAAATGAAAGAACAAAATAGAAAATTGACTATTGCAGAACGGTTAAGAAATGGAGAAAAAGTTATTTGTGCAAAGTGTAAAAAAGGCTATTATGTTACTGATGCGAAAGATATAAGTACAAGTTATGAATTTTATTGCAACAGATGTAATTCTATGGTAAATACAGACCGGGTTATAGATATTGAATAGAAAAGTATAAAAAGTTGAAAGGAGATGAAAGAAATGAAAAATTCGGTTTTAGTCACAATAGCGGGACTTGCTCATTATTACGGAACGAAGCCGTTCAAAGTCGGAGCGGTAATAAAATTGAAAAAGGAATATGATAACAAATACGATGACGAGGCGATAAGAGCGCAACTGCCGTATATCGGTACAGTCGGTTACGTCGCAAACAGTACATATACGGTCTATTCGGGTACATACAGTGCGGGACGTTTATATGATAAAATAGGCGAATGTGCGTGTGCGAAAATTATTTTAATAACACATTCAAGCGCTGTTGCGGAAGTAATAGAGGGCTGTCCGTCAGAGAATATGGGCGAATGTGTATTTGAATAAAAATAAAAAAAGTTATCCATAAAGGATAACTTTTTTTGTGGCTGCGGATCCAGGATTCGAACCCGGACAGAACGAGTCAGAGTCGTTAGTGCTACCTTTACACAAATCCGCAACGATAACTGACAAATGATATAATACCATATAATCTAACTTTTGTCAACAGTTTTTTTAAAAAGTTTTTTTGCTGTTGATAAATATAATTTTATATGATAGAATATATATTATTAATCAAAAAAAATGGTGCGAGGGACCGGACTTGAACCGGCACGGTTAAACCACACGCCCCTCAAACGTGCGCGTCTGCCTATTCCGCCACCCTCGCATTAACGTGATTTATTATACCAATAAAAAAGAGTTTTGTCAATTAAAATAAATATTTTTTGTGGAGATGTTTTTTAATGAAAAAAATTTTGGCACTTGTTATTATGACTATAATTACTTTTTCACAGTTAAGTGCTTTTGCAATGGTGGAATCTGCCGAGTGTGCGTGCGTTATAAATGCGTTGACGGGTGATGTTGTATTTTCAAAAAATATGAACCAAAAACACGCAATGGCAAGCACAACTAAAATAATGACAGCCATTGTTGCTATTGAACGTTGTAATATGGACGAAATTGTTGATGTGAGTGCGACGGCGGCAAATCAAGAGGGTTCGGCGGCATACATATCTGAGGGAAATCAATATTATATGAAAGATTTGCTTTACGGTTTAATGCTTAATTCCGGAAATGACGCGGCGGTAGCGATAGCCGAACATGTGGCGGGAAGTGAGGAATCATTTGCGGAGCTGATGAATGAAAAAGCGGAAGAACTCGGACTCGGCAATACGCATTTTATGAATCCGAGCGGACTTGACAATCCGGAACATTACACAACGGTTTACAATCTTGCACTTATTGCAAGATATGCAATGACGCTGCCGCAGTTTCGGGAAATAGTCGCAACGCAGACTGCGCAAGTACAGGCATTAAATTCAGATGAAATACTTTATTTTTCAAACCACAATAAAATGCTAAGTCTGTATGAGGGAGCAAACGGCATAAAAACAGGCTTTACAAAGTCAACGGGCAGATGTCTTGTATCGTCTGCACAGAGGGACGGAATGGAGTTTATAGCGGTGACTTTGAATGATCCGAACGATTGGAATGACCACGCGAAAATGCTTGATTACGCATTTTCGGAACATTATCCGAAAAAACTTATAGAGCAGGGCGATACAGTAAAGGTTACGAATATTGACGGAAAAGATTATTCAATGGTTGCGGCGAGTGACTTTACAATACCGTTTAAAGAACATCAGAAAACGCAGGTAGAAGTTATATCGCATATATCAAATGACTTACAAGCACCTATAAATCAAGGCGAAAAAGTGGGGTGGCTTGAAATTGTGTGTGACGGAGTGAGCATCGGTGAAGTTGATATTATTTCGGAAAACGATATTTACGGAGTAAGCAATATAAGATTGAAAAACAGTTTTTTCAGCAGTTTTATAAGAGTTGCGAAAATATTGTTGGTATAAATGAAAGGAGAAAAAATGGGAGAGATAGTAAGATTACAAAAATATATAGCAATGAGCGGTGTTGCGTCAAGACGTGCCGCAGAAACTATGATACAAGAGGGCAGAGTTAAGGTAAACGGCAAGAAAATAACGGAACAAGGCGTAAAAATCGAAATCGGTGCAGACAATGTATCCGTTGACGATAAGCCGATAAAGCTTAAAAACAAGAAGTATTATATAATGCTTAATAAGCCTGTCGGATATGTTTCAACCGCAAAAGACCAATTTGACCGACCGACTGTTGTTGACCTTATAAAAGAAGATTTGGGTGACGTAAGAATTTTTCCTGTCGGACGACTTGACTATGAAACCGAGGGATTGCTTTTGCTTACAAATGACGGTGACTTCACATACAAAGTCACGCAC
>NZ_JBKVWU010000017.1:0-32286 GCF_046972485.1 Hominilimicola sp. | reverse complement strand
GTATAATAGATTGACGGGCTGCCGTCCGACTTCTTAAGTTCAATCGAGAAGTAGTTGTCGCCAGCCTTCAAATCTACGTTTGCAGTAAGCTGACCGCCCTTACCTGCTCCCAATGTATATGTCTGCGATACTGTAAGACCCGTCAACGTAATTGCGGCGTTTTTATCAACAGCATATATATCAACTTTAGCAGTTGGATTTTCTGCTTCTGAATATGAGTATGCCTCATATATAATCTTGCCGCTGTCAAGAGTTGTCTTAACTGCATCATTGTCATTTACACGGATTGCTCCAAGTGCTGCGTCAAGCATATCACGCTTAATTAAAATATTGTTAATTGTTATTAAGAATCCGTCTTCGTCATATACACGAAGCTGAACAATCGAATTAACTTCTTTTAGCTTAATTGTTGATTTAATAGTCTGCTCATTAGTTGTATCATCTACAAGTATCTTTTCACCGTCGTCAATCTGAACGTAATATTTATGACCTTGAGGGTCTGCCATATTAATTTGCATATCTGCATCGCTCAAGTAGAACGGAAGTTTTGTCGGACGTTCATAGTTTGAAATGATAACACCGTCTTCACTTGTAACCGGATCGCCGATTCTTTCTGTAAGTTCGTCATTTACAACTGTGTTCAAATCGAAGTTGTAGATGTACTGAACAATGTAAATCGTATAGTTCTGTGTTGCGCCTGACGGAGATTCTACCGTTACAGGAACTTGCGTAACACGACCGTTTAGTTTTACATCATCAATATATGTATTTACTGCGCTGTTCTGATGAACACCGTTTACATATATCTTAGCAAACTTATTCTCACTTATAAGTTTTACTACAGCTGTATCACGTCCTTGCGGAACTGATGCCAAGTAAGTTGTAAGACCTGTTATACTTGCATTCTTCAAGATTACTTCAGATTCATCTATAGGATAATCTTTGTATCCTTCTTTTCTCAAACCGATATTAACATTTTTCAACTGAGTACCCTCAGGGCTGTTAATAAGGTTGATTACATATTCCTGAGATGCGTTGTTGGTTCTCGATGTTACTTTAAATCTGAACTTATATAAATTTCTGTCTTCAATACTGGCGGCATCCGTTGTAGCACCTGCGAAGTTTACATTAGTTCCTTGAATTTGTTTATTATTGCTCAGTACATATGTACCATCTCTGTACTCATAGAACTGAATTACCGCATATGGGTCTATTGCGAATACAAACGGTTGTGCAATGTATGTATTCATCGGCATTTCAACTTTGTACGATATTGCCGTTGTATTAGGTTCCACACCCGCTTCATAACCTGTAACCTTACCTGTAACTCTTGTTGTCTGCTGAGTTTCAGTAGAAAGTCCGCCTGTAGCGTCAACATATACTTTGTCTATACCAAGTTCACTTGAAGCTTTCTGAATCATCAATGTGTAATCCTGTGTTTTGCCGTCACCGGCTGTTACTCTGGCTTTCAATATGATGTCATCTATACCTGACATTGATGCCTCTGTATCAACTGCCAACATTCCGCTCGCAATCGCAGGTTTACCAAAATCAGTAAAGAATTCAATCTTTGAACTTGCCGACTTAGTCTGTGACTTAACATATGCCATATTTGCCGTTGGATTAATATAGCTTATGTAATTATATGTATAAACATATTTGCCGTTTACAAGTGTCTTATCTTCGCTCTGCTTTGCAGCCTTTACATATGAGCTGTCAACTAACTTAATATCGCTGACAAACATATCAAGTTTCAAATCAGAACGCAATTCTTCAGGAGAAAGCTTTGTAATAATAAGCTTTGTTATTGCTATCTCATCAGGAGTTGTACCATCTGACAGCAAATCAGGTGAACCAACCTTAATATCAATCGTTACCGATGACGATGTCGGAATTGTTGATACGTCATAATTCAAATATGAATTGCTTGAAAGAGCAAATCCGTTATTCTCAAATTCTACGTATTCCCCGGCGTTTAGAGCAGTAGCTTTGATTTCATTTACAAGTGTTTCATCTGCCCCTACATCAATTCTGAATGTATGAGGGTCGTTTCTGTCTTGCTCTGCATAACGTCCGTCAAGTGTAATTTCCTTAAGCTTTAGATTATTCATCTTTCTGATAATCTTAAGTGTGTAGTATGCAGGTGCAATATCGCCTTCATAACTCCATACCGTTACCTGGAATGTTCTTGAACGTTCGCCTGTTGTTTCATCAACATCATCGTCATTACTGTCAAACGGAATATTTATCTTTAGAGTTTGATTTGTCGAAACAGTATCTACACCATCTATCGTCATACCAACTCTTGCTGTTGAGTAATCAGCACCGATTTCAATAGGAACGATTGATGTACCGTATGTTATATTCTTTATGATAATCGGATTGTTTACAGTTATATTTTCAACAACTGACTGGAACAACTTACCCGTTTTATCTTCAGGATATGCATATACGTGATCAATCTTTCTGTTATTAGACTTTCTGATTAGGTCTACTATGTATTCCTTACCATCACCAACACCTGACAACATTTCATCCTGTGAACGTATTCTAAAGTACAATGTGTAGTTTTGGTTAGGTTCAAGATTTGAAAGTTGTACTTGTTTTTGATGTAATTCATAGTTATTTGTATATGATGATGTATATGGGTCATAAATATCTACGCCCGCATATTCATAATCTGCGATTACCTTCATGTCAACAGATGTTATACCTGTTTCAATTTCTACAGTGTATCTGCCTGTGTTCTTATCGTACTTAGCAGGCGGTATGCTGTTAATTGTTCCTGCAGGACCAACCCATACACTGTAATTATCACTTTCGGCATCATATTCAACATCTCTGTTTGTGTTATCTGCAAGATAAACTCTCAATTCATATTCTTGCATTGTACCCGCTTCAGAGATAATTCTGAATTTAACCACATGAGGAATATCAGGATCTGCATCGTCAAACAAGTATGAGTGGGATACTCTGAACGGAATGTTGTATTTAGCATCATTTCCGTGATAATCAAAGTCGCCATCTTCCCATAGAAGTTCTGCTGTTGTATCCTTCGACTGAACAGCCGCCTGAACAACAACCGATGTCTTTTCAGCATTATTAACTGCTTTTTCATATACACTGTAAGGAATATAGCTGTTATAATACGGCAGATCCGAATCGTCCTCAGTGAACGGACCATATGCTTCTACACCATTAACCGTTACATAATCGGCATTAGTATTAATCGACTGGATTGTTACGTTTAATGCATTGTTTGAAGTATGTCTGCCGTCTTCTGATGTTACTACGTACGGAATTACCTTAACGCTTTCGCCATCCTTTACAGGAATCAAGATACCATGAATATCTCCGCCGTTTACTACATTTGAACCACTTATTACAGTGTCATCATCTGTTATTCCTGTATATATTTTACCGTTTAGAGTAATCTTAGCCTTTGAATACTCTGTCTTGATATATACTCTTAAATACTTATTACCGTTTTCATCAACTGTAAGTGTTGATTCGCTTACTTTGTAATAATCTACAACATTTGGACTTGTTTCACCGTCATATCTTGTAGTTTCATTTACAACAGTTTCTGAGTTGTCACTGCTGTTATGAAGTACATTTGTATTTTCTGACAATCTGTAGATTACAACCTTATACTGATGAGTATATCCTGTACCTGCTTCAGGTATTGATACAATAGTAATATTTGTATCAGGAGTATCTTCAGATACTGATCTTGCCGTATTTACAGGGATTGTAAGTACACCATCTGTCGGATAATTATAATCAGATCTGTTTACAATTCCGTTTTCAGATACTGAATTTACCGATACTGTCGGATCATATGGAGTTGGTGCATGTTCATCAATGCGAAGTCCAACCTTTACAGTTGCATCCTTCACGATACCGTATCTATAGATAATCTCATCGCCGACCTTTTCAGGATTTTTAAGCAAGTTACCGTCAATATAAATATCAATATCTGCATCAGTGTTCTTATACTTCTGACCTATTAAGAATGTATAAGTCTTAACAGTACCAATCTTTTCATCAATAGTTGCATCTGCTTGAGCCTTATAGTTATTAGCTACACCAACCTGAATCTTAACTACTGTAAATCCACCGTCTTTTTTGATTAGAGGAATCTTATAAGACTGGTTGCTTGTCTGACGCCATCCGCCATCCCATACAACGCTTGCATCGGTTGCTGAATAGTCGTTTGCTGCGGCTGTTTCATATGCTGCAACCTCTTTCTCATATTGAGCAAGTGCTGCTGCATACTGTTCATCTGTCATACTTCCCTGAGTAGGTTTTTCAGGTCTTGTCAAGTGACCTATTCTGATGTAGTTATTAGCATCCTTAGCCAACACTGATGCGATTGCACTTGGCAAATCATCAGTCTGCGGATCAAGACGAACAACATATGCATTTCTTGTGCTGTCCCAAAGAGCATTTGACAAGTTGCCGCCGCTGTAAGGTCCTGCCTGTACAGCTTCAAGATCAAGATTCAATCTATTGATATTAATTTTATACTCAGCAGTAGTATTTAATGAAGATTTAATCATTACATTAATAGTGTTCTTACCTGTTATTGTAAAGTTCTTATAAACATTATTATGTAATGACGAAGTATTATCGTCAATCTGTACTTCTGCCAACAGAGTTGATGCTATCGCCTCAAGATCTACTGTTGTAACATCAGACGGAATCCATAGCTGATATTCACCGTTTGTATCCTCTCCGGCTTCAACAGTTGTTTTTGTTCCGCCGTCATCGTAAGTTGCGGTAAATGTCTTAAGGTTTGCATTATCACTCTTCTTGTAGATGTATAGATATGATACCTTAATTGTTTCTAAGTCAGCAGCTTTTGACTTGATTTCATAGATTGTTAATTCTTCGCCGTCAAGAAGTACATTAGTTGCTGTCCACTTATCCGAATTAGCTGATGTTGGGTCTGTTGCCGTTGGGCTACCTGCATTTACAAGTGTATAAATATCATTAGCCTCTATCAAAATATCAACATATGTCTTATTTGTAAACGGAACATTACCCGGAGTATCAAGTTTAACTACATATACATCTGCAGTTGCTCCTGTTTCTTCATCTATTACTCTGTTTTCAGCTGCCGGAGTATAAACATTGCTACCGTATGTTACCTTAACAGTCTTTAATGAATCATCAATACTCTTTCTTGTTAAGTGAAGTACATAATGTTCAACAACATTCTCTTCTGTTGTTACGTCAATCGGAATGTAAATATCCTTAATTGATGTATCAAGGTTATATCTTTCGATTTCTTGTACATTAGCCGAATTATACTCTGATGCAATGCTTACCTTTGAAGTAGAGTTTACGGTTTCAGCCTTAATATTGATATATTCAAGGTCTTTGGTAATTACATAGTTATAAACATTTTCATTTATATCTGTAACATCTGTATAACCCGAACCTACAAGAACATTGCCTATAAGAGTAAGCGGATCAACCTGTACATACTTCAAACCTGTATGATATTCAGCAGGTTTCAAGATTAACGGATATTCAACTGTTGAAAGTGCATTACCGTTTGTTACTCTCAATGTATAAGTTGTTGTAGTACCAACATTTGCAGGAAGTGCTGTATTAATCCATGTCAAGCCGTTCATGCTCTCATATGAAACAACATTTCTATCTTTGTCAAGTACTTCAACTGTACCTGATATAGGAGTAATTTCTGCATTTACAGAATCAGCTGACTTACCTATTTCTGCAACGTATGTGTTATTTACACGAGCAACTGTCGTTCCGTCAATAACAACGCTGTCAAGTGTTGCCAAAGTAGGTTCTTTAATAATTACAAGATTATGTTCCTGACTTGCACCGCTTGTTGATGTAATTGTAAACGGAATTATTGTCTTATCATTGATAAGTCCGTTTATAACACCTTCAAATACACCTGTATATGAACCGCCTCTGATTGCGATTGTTGAATAAGGATTCTGAGCCTTTATGTAAATATTAGCCGAATTTTTAGTATCTCTGATATATACAATATGTTCGCAGGTTGTTTCTCCGTCTGCAAACAAGTCAATGCTTTGTGCAGAAACTGACGAAGTCTTATTTGTAACTTGTAGCATTGGGTAGCTGCCTGATGTCATATACCATATATCATTGAAGTTCCAATCGCTAAAGATTGACTGAACATATAGGTCAGATGCAGCAATACTGCTATTATCATTTGTCGTAACGATTGATGTATCATTCTTAACAAACAATGCACCCATTACACCGTGTGTATGTGTAATTGTACCGTCACTGTTAATAGCAATCGATGCTTTATCAAACATTGAGCTTGACAGATTTGCGTTAGCGAATACATATCCGATTGTTGCACCGGCATTATTGCTTATTACTATACCTGCAGAAGCATTGTTGCTTACAAGTGCAGTTGATGTAATATATGAGTTTTCAATAGTACCGTTGTTTTCGATTGCAAAACCGGCTGCATTCTTAGCTGTAATCTTACCGCCCGTTTCAATTGCAACTTGTTCGATTGTACCGTTGTTAATGCCTGCTACCACAGATGCATTTTCAACTCCGTTTTCACCGATTGTCGCAACCGCAAATCTCAAGTTCTTAACAGTACCGTTGTTTACAGCAAACAAAGCTGAATAATCTTGACCGTTTACGCTCTTCTGTGATGTAATCTTCAAATCGGAAATTGTAAATCCGTTACCGTCAAGACTACCTGTAAATGGTGTATCTTCTGAACCGATAGGATCCATTTGAATGTAGTCCGAATTATACTTCATTGAAATATTATTCTTCAATACATAATGCTTTGTTAAGCTTTCCTCATCATTACCGATGCTCTTCAATCCTGCGGCTGATGTGATTTCAAACGGACGTGCTTGGCTGCCGTCAGGAATGTTAAGATTTGATATATCTGCATCAGCTGATTGGTTCCTGAATGTAGGATACTGAGCTGTCTTGATTACCCATGTATTTGCAAAGTCCCAATCATTGAATGTTGCTATATCTCCAAGCTTTTCAGGAAGAACTGACGCACTGTTATATACATTGCTGTTGCTTCCCACCTTGCTGTAGATTTGGCTAGGCATTACTGCATATGCATTATTTATTGTTGAGTTGTTAAGGTTCAATACAACAATCGACGCTACGTGTTCATCGGTTAAATTACTTGATGTTGAGCTTATTGAACCTACATTATATACATTCTTAACAGCGTTATGGTTCAATGCTGCAATACCTGCTGCGTACTCACCTGATGTAATTGTTGCTTTATTATATGCGTCTTTGATAGTACCACGGTTATCACCTGCTACACCACCGGCTGCATATGAAGATTCAATATTACCTGAAGCTACGGCTACTCTTGAAATTACACCGTTTTGTTCATTCTTACCTGCCACGGCACCGATATATTGATATGATGTGCCTGCAACAGATGTAATATTTACATCTTCAAGTTTGAAGTCATAAACTTCACCCTTATTTACACCAAACAAGCCGTATGCTGTATCATTTGATGTAGCTGTAATTGTTAGATTTGATATTGACTTTCCGTTACCGTTTAGGTTACCTGTAAACGGTTTGGAAGTTGTACCAACCGGAGTCCATGCAGTACCGCTTAAGTCAATATCATTCATCAATACATAGTATGCATCAAGATGATCTGACATAGCCTGAAGTTCTTCGGCCGTCGTAATCTGGTAAGGTGATGCCTTACTGCCGTCAGGGTCTTCAGGAAGGATAGTTGAGCCGCCGCCGCACGATGCATCTTTAGCTACATATTCGTCCTCTGTACCTCTTTCGGCGATTACCTTTTCTACACTTGTATTATTGCTGTACTTAACAATTACAAGTTCATATCTGCTTGTCTTTGTTCCGTCAGAAACAACAATATAGAATTTATTTACTGTTCCAAGGTTTGCAATATCAGGTACTGATAATTGACCTTGATCTTCACCAAGAACAACATCACCTGTGTCTGTTACTCTGATAAGTCCAAGTTTTGAATCGCTTCTTCTTGTTGCAATTACAATGCTTGCACTGTCATCTGTGCTCGGAATAGCTGTCTTATAATTTCCGTACTTATCCGGAGTTAGCTTTGTATAATCTCTTTCTGACTTGCTCTGAACCATTACATTTGAAAGTGCCAAAGACTGGTCTTGTCTTACAAGTGTAATTGTTTCTGCAATAAAGCTGTTATCATCATACGGATATGAGTAAATCTTGAATTTAACAGTTGTTGTCTTACCCGAATCAAGAGTTACTGTTTCAGTATTTTCACTTACCTTAAACTCGCTGTCACCAATCTGTACCTTTGAAACTTCGCTGTCTGCAACAACTTTAATATCTGCCGCAGTTGCTCCGTAAGGTACTTCATAAGTGTAACCGCCGCTTGTCTTTGTAAGCTTGGTTCCGTTGACATAGACTTCTTTTTCACCCGTATTGCTTCTTATAATATACAATGTGTATGCTTGCTCTGCCTTACCGTCCTTAGATGTAACGGTAAAGTCAACCTTAGATACGTTCCTTGTAACATTATAAGATACGTTCAAGACACCGTTTGTTGATTTATCGCTGCCAAGTTTAACTACTGCATCTTCGTTTGCCGCAGTTATTGTAAGTATGCCGTTTGTTACGGTACTGTCTGCTCTTACAAGATATGTATTAGACTTAAAGTCTGCCTTTTCAGCTGTTACACCGTCAAAGACAACACTCTTTAGAGCTACGTCTGAATCTTCAACATACTTAATTATTACTTGATATGGATCACTTACAACCTTACCGTCATAACTCATAATTCTGAAGTTAAATACTGTATCATTTTCTGAGTTAAGTGCAAGATTTTCAAATACATAACCGTGTGAGTTGTCACTTACAAGAATACCGTCAATACCGAATCCTGTAAGTTCTACCTTTGCCATGTTACCTGTAGGAACGATTGAAAGGTCAACCGGATTACGTCTGTTTACAACTGCTGTGTAGATACGGTCATCAGGAACTGAGAATAACGAAATATCTACATCTGTTGAGGCACCGGCTGTAAGTTCAGTCTTATTAAGTGAAACTGACTTGACATCTGTGTCTTCGTAATCAGTATATACATACAATGTGTATGTCTGCTTTACACTGCCTGATGATGATCTAATTGTAAATTCAAACTTATTTACCTTTGAAACATCGGGTTCATCAAGCATTCTCTTTGCAATAAGTTCACCGTGGGCTACATCGTAATCGCCTGTTTCACTATTCTTCATTGAGATTTCTGCAATACCGCTTGATGTATGTATTGTGATAGTTGCAGGGTTTTCTGCTCTTGAATCGCCTCCGTTAAGCTCTGACGGAATTGCAATCTCATAGATAGTAGGATTATTCTTTCTTGTGATTGCTGCGATACCATTTACGATAACCTCGCCTATCTCTGTGTTATTACTGCTCTTATAGATACTTACTGTATAAGTCTTCTTAGCATTTGGTGTACGTACATCATCAACATACAACTGTGAACGAACTTCTACAGTTATAGTTGTTTCTTCTTCAGAAGACAATGTATATGAAGTATCTGACCATACGTTGATGTATGGAATTGAAAGTGCATTTCCTGCTACATTGACAAGTTTAGCATATTGATTTGCTGTAATTGTTACATCTGCCTCAGTTACGGTTGTCGGAACGCTGAATGTATACTTCAAACCATTTGAGATAGGAGTTGTATTTACAGTATCATTAACCTTTACATTGTCAAGTGACAAGTCATCTGATGCACCCTTTAATAATAAGTAGTAGTTCTTAACCAACTCTGCCTTATCATTTTGAGGTTTAACGGTAATTCTCAAGTATCTCTTACCGCCAATAGGAACACCGCCTACAACCTTATATCGGAATGCACCTTCGTCGGTCTTCTTTCTTGTGATGATGTCACCTGTCGAATCTATGATGTTTTCACTGTCATCAGGCAATGCTACTTCATGTATTGATTCGATTGTTGCATACTTATCTGTAAGCAGTATGTCAAGCAATGTATCGTGGTCAGGAACGTTTGCTTCATACAATACTGTCATTGACATATCAACATTGTATTCGCCGTCCAAACCTTTTTCTGTTGTTATACTCTTAATTGATGTATCGTCTGACTTTTCTCTGAATTCAAGAACATAGTTCTTCTTCGAGCCGTTTTCAGCCTTTACTTCGATTACATATTTACCACCGTTTGCATTTGCCGGCAATGTATCCTGCCAATTATTATCTGTTGTCCAACCGGCTGTATCGCCTGCTGTTGAAGCACTGCTATCGCCGTTATTATGCCACTTATTCTGTGAATCATAGTAACCTACTCTCAATATTGACTTAGGTGAAGTTTCAATCGTAATTTGAGGTACTTCTGTCATTGAGTCTACGAAGAATATGTACTTAACGTCATCACTGTTTTCTACAGGTTCTTCTGTAGCATCCACATTACCACGCTTGATGCTGATAATATCATTTTCACCGCTTCTTCTTGTGACGTGTAACTTATATGTCTTAATCGGCTGTGAAGTATTCTGCGATTGAACATAGATTGTATATATCTTAGCTGTATCAGTTGCTTCTGTAAGAGCGATTGTATAAGCCTTAGATGTTATACCCTTATCAACCAACGTCGGTGCAGGCTCACCATCTTCTGTAATCGCAAGTTTTGTAAATTGATTCTTAGCCTTTACTATAACATTTGCTATTTCGTCAGTTGTTTCAATACTTCCGTCATAGTAACCGCCGTTTGAAGCTACCCAGTTAGCTTCTACACCGTTTACTGTTACTGTAATATCGGTATCAGTACTCTGCGGCATAATGATTAGCTTAAATGTCTTCTTATAACTTGAGCCTGATTTAGCCACATCAACTTCATAAGTATATGGATTGCTTTCCGTCAAAGCTGACAAGTTACTAACCTGTAATCTATACAATGTTCTGTCAGGTGAATCAACAGTTATAATATTATTTGCATTTGTTGTATTTCTTACTTCAGCAATATTACCGTTTATTGATGTTAGGTATATAGTTGCTGTGTTAGAAGTTGTAGGAACATATACAATATATTCGTTCTTGTCCTCTTCCTTCGCAATCTTTTCGTCATCGTATTCTACAGTCAATTCCATATCCATATCTGTAGGTGTTGCGATGATGTAGTAATCCTTTGTACCGCCGCTCTGCGATGTTACAGTTACAGGAATTGCGAATGAATCGTTTGTGCCGTCACCGTCAAAGTCGTAATCGGCTGTAAGTTTTGTAAATGTTGCCTTTGCAGTACCGCCGTTTGTATTTGCGAACGGTGCATTATCAATGCTTGTTACTGCCGCATTTACATCTTCAAGCTCGATTGCAAGGTCAAATACTGTATAACCCGATGTAGTTGACTTAGGAACATATACATGATATGCATTGTATATATTACCGCCTAAGTTTACACTGTCATCTGCTGTAGTATCTGTATCCTTGTTTTCACTGTCATTTGGATTTGCAGTTACCGACTTGATATTTGCATTGTTACTCTTCTTATAAATATATAGCTTATATTCGGCTGTTGCTGTATTTGTAATATCATCAGATTTAACTGTGATTGTTACTTCTGTGAAGTTACTGTTTATAGTATCTTCAAGGTCTGTTGTAACAGTTGCGCCAAGTGTCGGATTTGTGTTGTTATTGCCTGAAACGCCGTCTTTACCTGTAATTTCTACACGGTAATTTGCGCTAGATGCAAGAGCCCATACATCTGCACTTGTTGCTGTACCGTCTACATAATATACATATGAGCCGTCAAGATTTGTTTTCTTAACAGTATTGTTATCAACCTTTACAGTCAATGCATAATCATCGCTCAAACGTTTTAGATATACAACGTTTTCATATGCAGGGTCACCGTCAGCTGTTCTGTACAATCTGAACGGTACTTCCATTTCGGTTACAGAGATAGGCATCGAAACCTTAAGCTCTGCATAACCGCCGGCTGTAATATCGCCATTGTTAATGCTTACGAAGTGGTTCTTGCTCGCTGCCGTAACACCAATCAATACTTCACTTGCGTTCGGAAGTACTTCAAGATATGTATATCTTGGTTCTGAATCAGTCGGTGCAGTTGCATCCAAACCGTTTACTGTTACGCTTTCAACAGAAGGAGCTTCGTCTGTACCCTTTATAACAAGCTTATACATCTTCTGTAGTGAGCCATCCTGTGAAACTACCTTAACATATCTAATCTCGTCGCCTGTCTGTAAATCCAAACCTGAAACGATTTGAGTTACATATCCTACGTTGCTTGGATTATTATCATATGCATTCTGTCTAAGTTTCTCAATGTCTGTAAGTTCTGCCAATTCATCAGATGCTTGTACAGTTACATTTGTAAACTTAGTTGTATCAGGGATTTCAACAGTCCATGTTTCACCGTTGACGTCTGATGAATCCTTAACTGCATAATATGTGCCAACCTTAATATATTCTACATCTGCATTTGTATCTGTATCTCTGATTATTAAGGTGTATTCTTTAGTTGTAAATCCGTCTTGTCCTGTTACTGTTATACGGTATCTGTTTACCGGCTGACTGTGTAGAGTTACCGCATCATTTGCCCATACATTCTGTGACTCGCTACCCACTTCATTGTATGACAATCCATATGGTGACTTTGTCAAATCTCTTGTGATAGCTTCAACCTTAACAGTTGAATTTGCATCTTGTGTTGTTATTGAAACATCAGCTGTCTTATCACTCGAAATACCGGTCTTTAGATATGTGTAAGTACCGTTTGCATTGCTTACTGTAGTACCGTTTACAGTTACATTCATAAGGTCTGTGTTTACAGCAACCTTAGTAATTACAAGAGTATATCTCTTTGTTGTACCGTCTTTTGCCTTAACTTCAATCGTTGCAGTTGTTTCTTTACTGTTTACAACCACATTACTCAAAGTAACAGCTCCGGTCGCTTCATCCTTGCTGTCATAGCTGCCGTTTATATGTACGTACTGAACAAGCGATGTTTGCGGAGTTGCTATAATATCAACTCTTGAAGTTGTATCAGGAATCTTAATTACGAACTTGCTGTTATCATCTGCATCATATTTTGCAGGTCTTACAACACCATCTACAACAACATCAACGCTCTTAAGCTCAGGGTTACCTTCTACAGAAGATACCTTTACGAAGTAAGTCATTACTTGACTTCCGTCTTCTGACTTAATATATACAGGAATTGTTACACCTGCTCTAAGCTCGTCATCAGTTATACCTGTAAGGTCAACATTAACGCTTGCATCATTGCTGTTTGAATATGTTATTGCAGCTGAACCGACATATGCTGACGGTTTATAAGTTGTTTCGATTGCAACTGTTGACTGACTGTCCTTAGCCTTTACTCTGATAGGAAGAATTGTTCTGCCCGAATCTACATATGTATAGAATTCACCTGCGGTATTCTTGCTTAAGTCAGGGTCTTCATTTGCAATATAGATTGCTTTTACAAATTCAATCTCTGTATTATCAGACTTCTTGCGAAGTACAAGTTTATAATCCTTTGATGTAACTCCGTCTTCTGCTATTACTCTGATTGAAAGTTCTGTTGGACCATCATTCAATGACGGGTCAAGAGTAACTTCTCTGATTGCCTTATATGTTGCACCCGTTGTCATAGTTGAAGGCTGTTCTGTAGCAGGGTCGTAAATTACAACCTTTGAGCTTGTATTATTTGCTTCTGCAGTAATATTAATGCTTAGAGCTGTACCCGTTGTTATAATATCACTTGCATTAATACCAAGATAATACTCAATATTACCGTTTTCATCAGTAATCTGCTTTACCTTACCTGTGTAGTCAGGGCTTGCAGGGTCTGTTGTAGGTGTTGAATCAACCTTATACAGACCAACATTATTTGATGCGTATTTAATAATAAGTGTCGGTATATTCATTGAGCTGTTGTCTATGACAATACCGTCTGCTCTCTTAACATACAACTTAGTTGTTGTACTGCCGTTCGCTTCTTCTTCAAGAAGTTCTTTCGGAAGAAGAACCTTTGCAATACCTCCCTGTGTAGGATCTGCAGCGTTGATAGGTGTCGGAGTTACGAAGTTATTCGGTGTTCCGACTGCTACCTGCGAACGTGCATCGGCAGTTGTAACGTAAATTACAATACCGTCCTCCGAATAAGGGGCTTGACCTTCATATGTGTTAATTGAAGTCTTATATGTTGCAGCAACCTTATTTTCTGTTAAGTCTACTGCCGTTATAGCGTTTGTTTCAGGTAATTTCAAAATATTTACCTTAAACGTCTTTTCTGTTCCGTCTTCTGACTTAACATGGATATATACAGCATTTGCCTTTGGCTGAGTTGCTTTAACATCCATTTCATCTGTATATGTTGCATCGCCATTTACATAGAATGTACTGCTTGTTGAAATCGTCAGCTTAATGCTTTCATCAGTTGTAACATTATCGCCGTCTACAATAACACCCTCTGCTACAAGTTTTTGAGTTGTGTTATCTGTTCCGTCAGTTGACGCAGGCAAAGTATATTCATACTCACCGTCAGCATTCTGCGAAAGTTCTTCGCCGCCATATGTTACCTTTATTGCAGTATTAGCTGACATTCTTATAATATCAAGCTGATATACACCCTGTGAATATGATGTATCTGCCGGAGTTACAGCAATATAAAGTGTTGTTGTATCTGCTGTAATCGAAACATTTCTCATGTCGAACGGCATTCCTGACATAGAGTCACTCTTTGCAGTTGCTTCATCAGGACGAATTGCAACCTTTGAGCTTGTGCTTGCCGCTACGGCATTAACCTGTACATAGTTAGTATCATACTTAATCTTTGCAACATACTTACCGGTTGTCTTATCATATGTAACATTGTAATTTTCACCGATTATTATACCTGTCGGCTTGTACTCAAGCTTATCAACAGTAAGGCTTCCCAAACGAGAATCTGCGGTTTTCTTGTAAATACGTAGTGTATATTCATTAACCGCACCCAATGTTGTTGTTACCTTTAGAGCAATATCCATATAACCCTTGTCATTAAAGTTCAAGGTTACATCTTCGGTTGTTGTATATGAATATACGTTGCCGTTCTCAATTTGAACTTGTCCGTTAGTTACTGCAGTTGTCAATGTTACAGACGCTGTCTTAGCATCGTCATCAACTGCCCATACATACATTAACTTTTCATTACCGTCTTCTTTTACAAGAGTTGAGTTAATATAGCCGCTGTTATCAACTGATACAAACGGATCACTCTCTTCATCAAGCTTGAAAATTGTAAGTATATACGGAGCGCCGTCAAGTGAATCGGCTGTCAATTTAATATATGTCTTATCTGATGTCTTTGTATTATCAAGGATAAATCCGTCATATGTGAATTCACCAGGTGTTGTTGCCTCCTTTACGGCATTTAGCAAGCCATCAGGAGTGTATGTTACCTTTGCGACATCTCCGATCATAGGAGTTGTAATGATGTTAATATTAGCAACATCCTTAATCGGGATTACAATCTCGTAGTTCTGAGTATCACTCGGATTCTTCTGGTACGCGGTATATGTATTAAGCACATTTCCGCTTGCATCAACGATTTCTACCTTAATTTCCTTGATTGTTGTTGCCTCCGACTGTCTGTAAATAGTCAATGAATGGTTTGATACAGTTCCGTCTTGTGCTGTTACTTTAATAGGAATGACCTTATATGTTTCATTTGCCGACATTGTAATCTTCTGTACGTCATAGTAACCGTCATGACCGTTATCCTTGTCATGATCGCTGTTTACAGTTACATTCGCAATAGAGATTTTAGCTGACGGAGAAACTTGGCTATAGATATAAATATCTCTATCCTTAGCATCGCCGGTTTCCTTAATGATTGCATAATAGTTACCTGTATTACCTATCAGAACACCATTTCTTACATAATCCGATACTGCCGCATCTTTCAATTTAATATGGTTTTCAGGTTGGTCATAATAAACCCAATCAGCTACATCTGTAGCAGGATCGTTTTCACCAACTTTTACAATTCTCAAATCACCGTCATTTGAGTATCTTGTTGTATGAGCTTTATATATTCCGTCAAAGCTTGTGTTGCTGTTCTTAAACTCGAAGTAATAATTATCTTCAAGTTCACTGATCGGTACATCTGTAAATTCATAGTATCCTATAAACTTAGGGTCTTTTGAACCAATATTTGCGTCTGTCAACAATGTACCCATAACAGGATTTTGACCGTTCTTATCTACCATATAGATAACATCTGCGTCTACAATACTCTTAACGTGTACCGTTACAGTTGTAGCATTAGGAATTGTTGTTTGTACAAGACCTGTATAAACACTCTTTAGAGGATCAACAAGCTTATAAGACTTATCGCCTACAACAGATATTATCTCTGTATATTCATCACTGTCAAGATAACCCTTTTCAACTGCGGCTTGAGTTGCTGTGTCATCAAGTTTTGAATAATCAAATACGATTGCTTCAACATGATTATCGCTTGCATCGGCAACTTCTACATATGCAGTCTGTTTTGTACCTGTCTTTACATCTGTTACAACAAGTGTTGCAACACCTTCCTTAGTCTTTCCGCTTACTTTACCGTCTGAATCTACAGATACAAGTGAACCAGGAATAAGAGCAGTTACTCCATCCTTATCCATTTCATTCGTGATTTCCCATTTGTATGTGTCACCTGTTGTTGCATTATCTTTAATCAAGTTAAATCTATTGAATGAAACTTTCATCTGATAAGGTGCGGAACCGATATAAAGTTTCAAGCTTGAAGGAATAAGCTTCATAGTTCTGCCTGTTACAAGCACAGGGCTGAATTCGTTAGAATCAGATGCGTTTGTTGTACCAGGTTTATAGTGTGCAGGATCTTCACCCGCATAAGCATCACCCAACTGACCGTGTGTATTTTCACCGAAGCTCCATACAAATCCGTCTTCAAGTACAACGTATGATGTTGCACCACCTGTTGCAACCGAAATTGCCGACAGACTTCCGTCATCAACAGTTACTTCTACAGGAGATACTTTGTCATCAGATGTTGTTACATTACCGATACCCAAACGTCCAAGGTCTGCACTACCCCAGCTCATCACTCTTCCGTCTGCTGTTATCGCAATATTGTGCAATGCACCGACTGAAATATCAACTGCGTAGTTATTAGTACCGTCAAATACATCTACATAGTTAGGAGCGTAGTATAACAAGCTTCCGCTTTCGGCAATACCTTGTCCAAGCTGACCTTCACTGTTAGCGCCCCACGATATAATTCTGCCGTTATCAAGCATTGCAACAACGTGATATAAACCATCATACGTTCTTAAAATATGACCGTTAAATTCATCACCAAGGTCTATCTGTACAGGGTAAGCATAGTAACGATTATTTGTATTATCAATTTGGTGATTCGAGTTTTCACCCCAACCCCAAAGTGTACCGTCATAACGTACTGCCTTTGTTGCGCTACCGCCTGCACCGATACTAATGCTGATAACTTTGTTCAAGCCTTGTGCTACAACCGGAGTGCTTGATCTCTTGCTTGTATCCTTTGAAGGAGCACCAAGCTGACCTAAGCTGTTGTCACCAAAGCTATATACGTATCCGTCTGCACCAAGTACCATTGTATGTTGTTTACCTGCCGAGATAGATACTATTTCAGGCAGACTTTCTACCTTTTGAGGTGTTGATACGACTATGCTTGCATTACCCAAACCAAGCTGACCGTAATCATTATGACCCCATGTATAAACTTCACCGTCACGGGTAAGTGCGATTGAATGATATTCACCTGCGTGAACAGATACAATATCCTTACCGTTTAATGCTGTTACATTTATAGGTTCATATGCACAAGATACGCTGCCGTCACCAAGCTGACCGTATTCATTGTTACCCCATGTCCAAACTGTTCCGTCCGACTTAAGAGCGATAACATGAGAGTTACCTGCTGAAATCATAGGAGCTGTCTGTGCGTCTTTATCTATTACATGAACGATACATACTGATGTAAGGTTGCCCTTCTTAACAACGATATGAGTAATACCAATCTTATTACCTGTAATCTCGCCGTCATCACCAACTGCCGTAACATCTGCAATAGCTGTATTCTTACTTTCAAATGAGATACTTCCAGGATTAGCATAATCAGTAATCAAGTTGAACTTCTTACCCGAATATGTGTCAAGAGTAGCAGTTTCTCCGACATGAATTGTCATTTCATATTTAGAAATAAGTTCTGTTCTTTCACCGATTAGAACCGGAACATAACTCTTTGTTTCGTTTCTGGCAACCGGTGTACCAAGTGAATAGTCACCATAACCGTAAACGTCACCATTTCTTGTATAGAATACTGAATATTCATCACCAAGACTTACACCTGCGATTGCGAAATCGTTATATGATGACTTGATAGTATCAATAACAGCATTTGCAATAGGTATATTTCTTTCAACGGTGTCACCTATACCAAGTTGACCCTTATTATTTTGACCGAATACATACATATTACCATCCTTACCGATAACTGTACTGTATTTATTACCGGCTGCTATGGTTACTGCATCTGTTAAAATCTTTGTGTATGTATTTTTTGTTGCACTCGGTGTATTACCAAGCTGACCGTGTTGGTCACTGCCTGTTGCATAAACGTTTGATGTAAATGCAAGAGCAATACTATGATCATATCCTGCAGCTATAGCAACTATATCTTCGGTATCTCTTACTTCTGTCGGCAACCACAATTCACCTGTGTTATTACCGACTCCGCCTTGTCCCGAATCATTAGCGCCCATTGCCCAAATTGTTCCGTTTGAACGCAATAGCAATGCATTTTCACTGCCTGCCGAAATAGCAGTTACACTGTCAACTGTTGATACGCTCTGAGGAGCAGCATATGCCGTACCGATATTACCAATACCAAGTTGGCCCTTATTGTTGCTGCCCCATGTCCATACATTACCGTACTTATCAAGAGCCATACCGAACGCATCACCTGCTGCAACGTTAATTATGTTGCTTAGTCCGTCAATCTTTGCGAATGATGTACGAGCCGATATTGCTGTTGATGCAACTCCAAGCTGACTGCAGTCATTCAGACCTGTTGAGTAAACAGTTCCGTCTGATGCTACAGCAAGTGCAAATTCTTCACCGACTGCAATATCAATAAACTTAACACCTGACGGTGTTACATCAGTAGGTTCATCAACAGATATTGTGTTGCCTGTACCAAGCTGACCGTTCTTGTTTATACCCCATGCCCAAAGAGTTCCGTCTGCTCTTAGAGCAAGTGAATGGTTACCCTTCGTTATAGCCTTAGGTTCAAATCCTACATTATTATTTGATACGATTACTTTTATGTATGCACTCTTTTGACTGTATTTGTTTTCAGCCGCAGAAATGTATGCCGTACCTGCTTTATTCGCAGTTGCAACGCCTGTTGACTTGTTGATTTCAAGTACACCAAGGTCACTTGAAACAAACTCAAATTCATGCATACTAAGTATGCCGCTCTGATATAGATTGAATACATTAAATCCTGCATCCAAATCCTTAACATCATCGACATTCATATAGATTGTGCCATAAAGAGCCGTACCGTTTTCATAAATAACAACTTCGTTACCGCCAACCATCAGAGGTACATTCTTATCAATTTGTGTACCGTCACCAAGCTGACCGTATTCATTACTACCTACAATCCAAACGTTTCCGTTTTCATCGACTGCCATCTGATGATTTGAGCCACCTGCAACAAGATCAAACTTCAAATCATCTGATGATTTAATAACCTTAGCAGGTACATACTTCTCTGTTGTGTTGCCGATACCAAGCTGACCGTATTCATTTGCACCCCATCTGTAAATGTCACCATTTACATCAATTGCGGCTGAAACGAATTTACTTGCTGAAATATCAACAATTCCCGACAGATATGAATCTCCCGAATTTTGTTCGCCTTTATAAACTTTTACCGGAACAGTGCTTGCTGTTCTGCTGTTTGTACCAAGTTGACCGTGTTCATTTGCGCCTAATGTCCAAACATTTCCGTTAGTATCAAGAGCAAGAAGATGGTTCGTACCGTGTGCAATCTTCAAGATTGAAAGTTCATTTCCGTTATCGTCCTTGTATCCCATTACCTTTGTAGGAATGTTATCCTTAGACATCTTCCAAACTTCACCGCTTATACTTAGAGCATAATTGCCGCTTACTTGAAGAATGTTATTCAAACCTGAAACGATTGATGCATAATTTTGATTATCGTATTCTTCTCCAAATACTGCAACTGTACCGTTTGCAAGTAGGATATATGCTGTATTGCCGTGAGTTGAAATTCCAACTGCACCTTCTACATCTGTACCGTCTTTATATTTAACTGTGTCAATACCGGTAGCCGATCTGTCATCATTACCGTTACCAAGCTGACCATTGTTATTATTACCCCACGAGTAAACTTTACTGCTCATTCCTATTGCAAGATTATACTTATCACCTGCCGCAATCAGAACAGCTTGTTCATTGTTTGCACCTAACGTCACCTTCTTAGGTTCAAGTGACATTCCGTTTTCTGTTTCATATCCAAGTTGATTTGAGTCATTCAGACCCCAAGTCCATACAGTACCGTCATACTTAAGGGCAATGCTGTGTCCTTTGCCGCCGTCTACCATCGGGTAGATACCACCGTTTTGACCTACGTAAACCGTTACATAACCGATTGTGTTTGAAGATGTCTTAACAACCTTCAAGATTGCTTTGCCGTCTTTAACACCTGTTATTGTAAGTCCGTCGCTTTCTACCCTAACAACTGATGTATCAAGTGATTCAACTGTATAACTGTTATCGGTTGATGTAGTCTTACCTAATAGATTTAGATATTCGGCAATCGTTACCGTAAGTGCATTATTATTAGTGTCACCTACAGAAACATTAACGCTTGAACCCTTATCCAATCTGATAACCTGTGGTTTAACGCTAAGTTGCATTTTACCCGCAATTACAGGAATATATGCATTCGCATTATCCTGATTACCAAGTTGGCTGTATTCATTTGCACCGAAACTCCATACATAACCGTCACTGTCAATAGTTACTGTATGGTTAATACCTGCAGCAACAAAGATAATATTCTTTGCAGAATCAATGTATTCGACCTTTGAAGGGCTCTTATAGTCCTTCTTAATCTTCTGACCTGACTGATACTTTTCTTCATTGATACCCCATGCATATACGTCACCGTTTTCTGTTATGGCTACGCTGTAACGATAACCGGCTGCAATATCAATTACCTTGCCAAGTGTGCTTATAAATTGAATATCGTTTGTACCAACTGAACTTATATCACTCAATTCACCGACACCAAGTTCACCGTTCTTGTTATCACCGAATGTATATAGGCCTCCGTCTCTTGCTATAAGAAGAGTATGAGTTGTATCAATATTAGTTGCGCTGCCGTCACCGATGTGGTCATTAGATGCAACCTTTATAAAACGTACATCTTTAGTATCTT
This sequence comes from Hominilimicola sp., assembly GCF_046972485.1. Classification (NCBI taxonomy): domain Bacteria; kingdom Bacillati; phylum Bacillota; class Clostridia; order Eubacteriales; family Oscillospiraceae; genus Hominilimicola; species Hominilimicola sp. The sequence goes on along the minus strand of NZ_JBKVWU010000017.1, from coordinate 10,754 downwards.
TTTGAATTATTACCGATGACGCATTCTTATTAGGAATTTGCCATATTGTACCGTCAGCCTTTAGACCGTATTTACCTGAAATTTGAATCATTCTCTCGAACAAATCAAGCTGAATAGGTTTATTACCATAACCTGTATTGTTATTGATATTACCCCATGCGTAAATATGTCCGTCCTTATCAAGCGCATAGCTTGTTGTTTCGCCGACACCGATTTCAACAGCCTTTGTGCTGTCAGGAAGATTAACCTGTACAGGTTTATTAGAATTGTTACGTGTACCGTTTCCAAGCTGACCTAAGTCATTTCTTCCCCAAGTCCATACTTTACCTGTATTGTCAACAGCTACAGTATGACCGTTACCCGTTTCAATTCTTGTAATATAATTTGAAGGATTACCGAAATCAAAAGTAATCTCTGTAGGTACAATTCTGTTTTCTTTGCCTTGGTCACCAAGTTGACCCAAGTCATTTTTACCCCATGTATATACTTTACCGTCTTTATCAAGTGCAACAGTAAATCCTTCACCTGCGGCTACCTGCGGAAGGGTCTTATAGCCGTTCATAAGAACAGTTACTTCAACAGTTGTCTGTCTGCCACCGCCTGATACGATAATCTGTGTCTTACCTGTTGATACAGGATTGATTGTCAAGCCACTTACAGATGCAATGTTTCCGTTTATTGAACTTGCGCTGAAGTTTACACTTGAATCTGTATTCTGTATTACATTGAAGAACTTATTATAAACCGGATTGATAACTGATGTTTCACCCTCATGAAGTGTTACAAAATATTCATCAAGTGAAATATAATCTTCACCCGTCTTTGCAGGAACAAGTTCATTTGTTTCTGTATCTGACGATTGACCTGCCGTACCATTACCGATTTGACCAAGGTCACTTGCACCCCATGTATATACATATCCGTCTGTTAATATTGCAGAAGTATTTGTTCCGCCTACTGCAACACCCCAAACATTAGTGTTATTTACAGGGATATATGTCGGTTTAGATACCTTTTCTGTCTGGCTGTTATCACCAATCTGACCACGACTGCCCGCACCCCAAGTATAAACCTTACCGCTGTCTGTAAGTGCAGCTATATGCGTTTGGGCAGAACGCGAACCGCCAAACTGTAAATCAACAATACCGCTTGTTTCATTAGGTATGTTAATTTGGGATACCAAAGAAACCTTTTCGCCTGCGGCATCATTCAATACTTGGTAATACTGATTATTACCCCATACAAATGCTCTGCCGTCAGCAGTCATAAATGCTGAGTTATAAGGGCCTGCCGAAAGTGCGGCTGCCTCAACTTTATCACCGGTTGAAGAATTTGCATCTACAGGTAAATCTACTTCTACAATAGTTGCAGTATATGTATTACCGTCTTTTGTTGTGTCAACACCAAGTTGTTTTTCTGTATTGTCACCGACTATCCACATAGTTTTGTTACCAAGAAGTAACATTGTATGTGCGGCGCCGGCTGCTATATCAACTACTCCGCCAAGTGTACCGTTGCCGCCAACACCTCTCATTAATACCGGAGTCGGATGTTGAGAACCGTTTACATCTGCTGTTCCAAGCTGACCTCTTGTATTATTACCGAAGCTATATACATATCCGTTATCTGTTAAAACAACCGAATAATCAGCACCTGCAGCTACCTTTACCGCAAATACATTTGAAAGTGCCTTAACCAATACAGGCAATGATGCACTGCCATATTTATAGGCGCTTACACCAAGCTGACCGTAGTTATTCATTCCCCATGCATAGACTTGACCATTCTTATCTACTGCAAGAACATGGTCCGGACCTGCCGCAATATCAACGATTGTTTCAGCGTCAAGGTCAAATCTCTGGTCATTATTAGGATTGATATATTGATCAATTCTTGTAGGAGTTGCAATTACAGGAGTTGCTGTATCAATACCTACTCTGCCGTTAGTATTTGAACCCCAACCCCAAATTGTTCCGTCTGCTTTCAATGCGATTACATAACCGTCACCGATTGCAATCTTAGGATTTGTAAATCCTTCAGAAACCGTAATATGAGTTGCAACAGTCTTACCTGTAAGTGAATCTGTTGCAATAAGAACAGTTGAACCTGTCTTAAGTCCCCTAACCTTTACAGTAGTCGATGTCAAACCGCCTGTTGCGGCTGAAGGAGTTGATGATACGATTTCTGCAATATTTGGATTTAGTATCCTCCATGTAACTTCGCTTGTGGTTGTTGTTGATGTATTAAATAATGAGAATACTGTAGCCGATGAAGTTGCAGTTACATCTGCTTCATCTGTCGGATGAAGTCTTAGAACCTTTGAATCAAGTGAAACCGGACTGCTGCCGACAACTACCGGATAAGGACTGTTATCCGTTGTTTGGTCACCAAGCTGACCTTGATTGTTAAGACCCCATACGTATACTCCGCCCGTCTTAGAAACGGCAAGTACATGAGATGCATTATCGCCCGATTCAACCATCATGATATTTGACAGTTTTTCTGTTCCGCTGTTATTCTTATCAACAAAAGTTGGAAGTGTTGAAATTCCTCCGGTAACTCCGTGACCTAATTGACCTACATGGTTATAACCCCATGCATATACATTTGCATCTGCAGTATTGGTAAGTGCAACATGGAATCTGTAACCTGCAGTAATTTGCGAAATGTCCGTCAAAGGATTTGTTCCGTCTGTTGTTACCCTTACAGGATATACATTAGTCCAGTTTGTTGTATTTGTACCTGTAATGCCTTCTGTATTAATACCTGTAGAATATACATAGTTATCAAAAGCATCAGTAGGATCTGTTATATTGTCTTTTAGTTCAAATGTTACATATGCACCATGATAGTCACCGCGGCCAAGACTTACAACACCCTTGAATTCACCGCCGTTGGCACTCTTCTGCATCTTTTGAACAAGACTCGAATTACTTGTATTACCTACACCGCGTTCACCGTATCCGTTATAACCCACTGTGAATACTGTTGAATCTCTGTTCAAAATTGCTGTTGAATAAGTACCAACTTCTGCATCAAATGCATTATTAACACCGATAATCTTATTCGGTAATGTATTATTTGCACCGTTTGTACCTAAGTTACCATAATTGTTATAGCCCCAAGCATAAGCAGTACCGTCATCCATGATTACTATAGCGCTATGAACACCGGCTCTTATCTTAACAGCTTTGTTTGAAAGACCTGCACCGAAGAAACCGTTACCATCTGTACTCTTAACCTTTATCGGATAGTATTGATAGTAATCGCTGCCTGTACCCTGTCCGAGTGCAGCATAGTAATTACGTCCCCACGCATAGACGCTGCCATCTCTTGTCAATGCATATGCTGCATAAATGTTAGCCGAAATATCAATTACATCTTCAAGAGGTGAACCGTTATCAAGGACTACCTGTACAGGAGCTCCTGATTGAGTAACTGTTTTGTCATTAATACCAAGCTCACCGTATGTATTTTCACCCCATGTCCAAACTGTTCCGTCTGCCTTTAGGGCGATTGAGAAGTAATCACCCGCATCAATCTTAGGGAATACAGCTGTTCCGTTGTCAACTGCCGACTGATAGTCTGCAGGAAGGACATTAACCTCTATCAATGCATACAAGTTTGTATCCTTATCTGCAACTACAATGTTTGCCTTACCTACGCCAACAAACGAAAGCTGATTATTAAGTCCGACTGTAACAACATTTGTATCTGTGGATGCAATTCTAAATGTACCTATATCTGTGATATGGTCTTCAAATACGTTAAAGCCCGAAACAATACTCGGTATAAAGCTTCTTGAAGGAGCACCTTCATATGTTGTAATTTCATTATTTGTTATACCGGTAAGCTTAATCTTTTTAGTACCGACAGCTGTAGGATAATTGCTGTTATCAAAACCGCCATTACCGATTTGACCTTGAGTACCAAGACCCCAAGCATATACGTCACCATCTGTTTTTATAACTGCAGAATGATTGCCGTTGTTACTTGCATCTGCCCAGATTACTCTGTCAAGATTATTAGTACCGTTTTCGTCTTTAACGTTTGTAAACTTGCTTTCTGACAGATTTGTAGAACCTACGCCAAGCATTCCGTAATCATTCTTACCTGTTGCAAGAAGTTCCTTACCGTTTTCCTTAATTGCAAATGTAGCTCTTGCTCCGCTGATACGGATTACATTATCTATATTGTTATTCTTTCTTGGCAAGCCGTCTGAATTAACAACACCAAGCTGACTGTCTACACCTTTACCCCAAACATATGTTTCCTTGTTTTCGGTAATTGCAAATCCACTGCCGTAACCCGCAGCGATTGCTACAACTTTATCATTAATAGAAACTTGAGATTTTGCTACTACACTTGTAGAAAGCTTACTTGTACCGTGTTCAATACTGCCGTTATAACCCCAAGCATATACTCTGCCTGATTCTGCAAGAGAATAGCTTGTAGCATTTCTGCCGCCTGCTATTGCTATTGCTCTTGATACACCTGTATATATCGGTGAAAGGATATAACCTGCACTACCGCTCTTGATTTGTCCGTTGTAATTCTTACCCCAGCCATATACGTCCATTGTATCTGTAATTGCAAGTGCAAATTCATCTACACCTGAACCGCCGACTGAAATATCAGTTACAAGCAAACCGTTATTTACAAATGACTGAATCATTTGAGGAGTATTAAGCTGAACACTTGTTACCAAGCCTTGACCAAGCTGTCCATAATTATTTACACCCCATGTCCAAAGATGTCCGTCAAAATCAAGCGCCATTACGAAATTATCGCCTACAGCAATCTTTTTAATATTTGACATAACCTTTCGAGGTTCTGTTTCCATACCGCCTGTGTATCCAAGGCCAAGTTGTCCTGAAGCATTATTACCCCATGACCAAACTGTTCCGTTTGCCTTTAGAGCTACAGTAAATGTTTGACCTGCCTCTACCATCGGATATGTTACGTATTCGTCTTTATCAGGCACTACTGAAACTAAGACATAAAGAGTATTAATTACATTATCTGTACTGTCTTTAATCTTAATTTGAACATATGTCTGTCCGACAGTTTTACCTGTTACTGTACCGTTTGAATCAATCGTTGCAACATTGCTGTCCCATACGTCAAATTCCTGACTGTATGTAGCTGCCGCATCAGCTGATGAGAATAGGTTAAACGAACCCTTAATATCAATTATATTACCAATGTTTTGCTGCTTGTCAATCTTAGCAAGTATTTCTCTTTCCTTGACTAAAATTGTAGGCTCTGCACCTATCATTTGTGCAACATTGATTTTGTCGCCTGCATTTTGCAATGCAAGCTGTGAAGAAGTATTATCACCAACTGACCAAACGCTACCGTTTGAATCAATATATAGTGAGTGTGCACCGTTTCTTGATGATGATGCACCTATTGCATCAGTTGCTGTTGTACCGTCATTCTTCGCAAATTCCGAATACGGAACCATTGAAGTTGAGTTGTCTTCAGAACCGTTTGCAAGTTGACCGTGGTCGCCTAAACCTGATATTTTAAGCTGGCTGTCTTTATCTATTGTATATATGCTGTCACCGCCGCCGATTATCGCTGTATTATCACGTCCAAGCATTTCTGTCGGAGTTCTGAGCGTTGATGTATTATTCGGCGAAATTGCATAGTATGCGTTATTACCCCATGCATATGTCTTTGTTGAAGGCTTACTTGAAGCATCAAGAGAATATGTAACAGCTATACCGTTTTGGTTACCTGCACCGATTGCCATTGCTCTGTTATCAAGCGGTACTAATGTATATACTGAACCTGACGTTCCGCCTGTTCCGTATTCATATGCATAGTTCTTACCTAATGCATATACAAGACCGTTTGAAGTAAGCGTATAAACCGTTGCACCTCTGCCGGCTGCAACATCTACCGCATTAACTGCCGGAGATACAACAGGAGTATTGTAGCTTGCGTCATTTGCAATCTTTAATTGTCTGTATTCATTTGAACCGAAACCATATACGTTACCGTTTGAATCAAGTGCAACAACAAATATCTTCTCGTCATTCAATCCGCCTGCTGCAATCGCAACGATATTTTCAAGATATGTCTTATCTGCATTGCCTTGGTTCTGTTCACCCTTCAATACCTGTACCGGTACATTTGAGCTTACAGTTGTTCCGTTGCCAAGCTGACCGTTGTCATTTCTACCCCACGTCCAAACTGTTCCGTCTGTCTTTAGAGCTACCGCTGTCTGACCTGCTGCCGCAATCTTTATAATATCGCTTAAAGAGTCTATCTTTTCCGGATATACAACTGTTCCGTTTGATACACCGTTACCAAGCTGACCGTATGTATTTTGACCCCATGTCCAAACTGTTCCGTCTGCCTTTAGAGCAACAGTAAAGTCTGTACCTGCAGCTACCTGCGGATATGCTACACTTGTTTTTCCGACCGTCAAATCTGACGGACGCACTTCTACCTTAACAAGACCTGTTGTTAGAGGGTCGTTTGCAATAGATACTATAACATATGTTGTACCTACACCCACCGGCGTAATTTCACCGGTATCAGGATTTACAGTTATAATATTATTGTTTCCGTCATATGTCTGCCATAGAAGCTTAGCATCTGTCTTACCGCCGTTATTTGAGTTGAATACATTAAACGAATCAACTGACGGTGCCGGAATTGTTACACTTCCGCCATTTACCTTTAATGAATATAGATATTGACTCATTGTCAGGTAAGATGCACCAACTCTTACAGGAGTCGACTCATCTTTATTTGAACCGTTGCCAAGTTTATAATATGAATTATTTCCCCAAGCCCAAACACTACCGTTTGACTTGATTGCATACATTGATTGACCCGGTCTTTCATCAGCTGTTACTGCCGCATTAATTATATCTTCAAGATATGTACCCTCTTCACCTGAGTCACCTGCAAGTACATTGCCTACTACACCGAACTTAGAATTCGGTCCTTGTCCTGTTGCATATATACCCGCCTGACCTGATGTATAAAGTCTTCCGTCTGTCATTAAAACAACCGAACTCAATGACGTATCTGCAAATACCGGAGATGCTGTAATTGTCGTTGACGGATAATTTATAAGTTTAATCAAGTAATCAGCGCCTATTCCGCTTGCTGATTCGACATGAACTTTTACAAGTTGTTCAAACTTATCATTACCTGATGTTGCGACATTATATGTATTCAAGCTTGCACCGGCATAGCTTGTGTCATCGCCCTCTGTAAAGACAGTACCGTCAAGGGCAGTCATTTCGACATTATAGAATTGTACTGTTGCATTCTTGCTTGTCGCAAATACAACCGGAGTTGCCGAAACAGCACCAAGAGGCAATTCAACTTCATACAACGCGTCAGCATCTGCCGGAGCTTCATCACTTAGTACACCAAGTGCCGTTGACGCTTCACCGTTCTTCATAACAAGATTTACAGATACCTTTTTCAATGAAGTATCATCACTGTCATCGGCTTGCATTTCAATACTGTCTGCAGACATTGTTTCAATCGCCTGCTCATAATTATGTTTGCTGTAATCTGCGACAACTGTCGGTTTTGTATTAGTAGTTGAATTACCAAGACCTGTTGTACCGTAGCCTGCATAACCCCACATCATAACCAAACCGTCAGTTGTAATTGCAACTGCATTATGCCAACCTTGTTTTGCATACAATGCTTTCTTACCGTTTAAGTCAGCTTGGGTAGTTGTAATTCTGTCAGATGTTGTTCCGTTACCTGCTGAGCCATATCCGTTATATCCCCAAGATACAATTTGTCCGTCACTGCGAAGAACACTGCCGATATGTCCGATGGCGTCAGAATTAATTCTAACTGCACCGTTTAGCATTGAGTTATTCTTTGTGATATTAACCGGTACACCTGTTACATATGAATCGCTTGTATTCTTAGGATCTATTGCTGATTTATAGTTTCTGCCCCATGTATATAGAGTGCCCTTTATATCAAGTGCCATTGAATATGATGCATAGTTACTGTATCCGCCTGCACCGATGTCTACGATAAAGTCACTGCCATTACCGTCGCCAAGATATGTGTTTGTATTATTGTTGCTATAACCTGTACCGACAACTCTCATAGCGACTGTCGAACTATGATCTGAAGTATCACCGTCACCAAGTGAGCCATAAATACCCCAACCCCATGCATAAACTTGACCGTCTGCCGTTAAAGCAAGGTTGTGATATGCACCGACTGCGATTTTTACGATATTTGTAAGAGGTACATTATTTGAATCAGGATCAGACTGATTTTCCTTTCTAAGTACCTGTTCAGGATGATCATGGTCACCGCCTGCAGTACCTATACCTAATTCACCGTGTGCATTGTAACCCCATGCCCAAACTGTTCCGTCTGCTTTTAGAGCTACTGTATGATAGAAACCAGGCTGAACTTGAGGGTATGCAATATAATTTGTACCTTGCGGTTCAACGTTTAGTTTGAAGAAACCTTCTGCTCCGTTTTTATCCGTTACAACAATATATGTTATACCAGTCTTTTTAGCTGTCACAACGCCTGTCTTTGCATCGACTGTTGCAACTTCTGTATCAACCGATTTAAAAGTCAAATCATCAGGAGTATATGCAGACGCTCTCAACAAGTTAAATGATGATACACCGCTGATACCGCTTAAATCAATCGAAAGAATATCTCCCTCTTGAATTGAAGTTACAATTTTACTTGTATTCTGCATCTTTAATGTGTCGTAATATATTACAACATCATTGTCAACTCCATTGTTTGTCCATGTTGCTGTCGAGATTGTAAGTTGTGGCTGACCCATATCAGATACTACCTTAACAGGCGCTTTTCTTCTATCAGTCGTACCGTCACCAAGTTGACCGTTTATGTTATAACCCCAATCCCATACAGAATAGTCTGATTGAACAGAACCCATATGGTATCCGCCTGCATATAGACTTACTGTATCCTCAAGGTAATCTTTCTTTGTTTCGCCTCCAACTACACGTGTTGCATATACATATGTAGCATCTGACTTGTTAAGACCTAATTGTCCGTATGAATTATTACCCCATGCATATACCTTTGTGAATGGATCGGCAGATGCATTTTCAATAACGCGAGCTGACATTTGCTGCATACCTGCGGCAATTTCAACTACGTCACTAAGCTCTGTTGATACGTCTGTCTTTACAACTGTCGGTACATTTACAGTGCTTGCACTCGTATCTACACCAAGCTGTCTTTGGGCATTATAACCCCATGTATATGCTTTTCTGTCAGTTGTTACAACGCCTGCCGATACACCGCCGGCTGTAATTTGTACCACATTTTGTAAGCCTTTGTCTGTATCACCGTTGATACCTACAGGTCGAACCGGTGTTAAAGATGATGTGTATGACTTATTACCAAGCTGACCGTTAGAATTCTGACCCCAAGTCATAACACTGCCGTCTTTTCTTAGAACTACAGCGAAATCGTTAGTGCCGTTTACCCAGTCACCGCCTGCTGCGATTTGTATTACATCGCCCAAATATACTGTATATGCCAATCCACCGCTTACTCTTACAGGAGCATTTGAATCGGTATTTGTGTTATTACCTAACTGACCTACATTATTTTGACCCCAAGTATAAACATTACCTTTTCTGTCAAGAGCCATTGCGAATGTAGGACCTGCTGAAATTTGGATAATATCCTCCAAATAAGTGCTTGAGCTATCCTGCTCACCTGTTACAACCTGCATAGGTGTCAAACAGCTTGTTTTACTTGAATCAGTTGGGTTACCTTTTACACCGATACCTAATTGACCGTAGCTGTTATCACCCCATGCCCAAACTGTTCCGTTTTCACGAAGTGCAAGAGCATAGTAACGATTACCACCGTCAAATGTACCTCCTGCTGCAACCTGTACTACATTTGTAAGGTATTGGTTACCTGTAGCACCACCCAATACTTGTACAGGAATAAGTGAATCCGCTGTACTGTTGTTACCAAGCTGTCCCGCAACATTGTAACCCCATGTCCAAACTGTTCCGTCTGCCTTTAGAGCTACTGTTGACGATTGCTTAGCTGAAACCATAGGAGTTGCTACTGCGTCTTTCGGCTTAACTTGTACACGAATAATACCTACAAAGTTTCTTGTAGGATCTGTATCACGAATTATTACAACACCTGTTCCGTACTTACCGTTTTGGTTTGGAACAATTGTATTGCCGTTCTTGATTGTAAACAAAGTCTCGTCAAATGAAGAAATTTCAATATCCTTAGCATTTGAATATGAAGAACTCTTGTCAGTGATAAGGTTAAATCCGAAGATTTGTTCACCGATTAGCTTTGATGTATCTATAACAAGCTGTTCATCTTCAGCGATTGCTTCACCGCCCGACAAGCTTCTAGGCATTGAAGAATCTTCATATTTGCGTACAGTAGTACCTGTTTCACTCTTCTGTACTTCTGCATATTGAACATCAAAGTTTGTTGTCGGAGGGTATCCGACACTTACCGGAATTGATGAATTTTCATTCTTTGAGTTACCAAGTTGTCCATCTGTATTCAGACCCCATGCCCACACGGTTCCGTCTGTACGCACGGCTGCACCGAATTGACCATTTTGTGCACCAACAATTTGTACAACATCCTTCAAGTTTTGTACGTCCTGAACTTCATTTGTTGTAGTTGTTTTACCATTACCAAGCACACCATATCCGCCATATCCCAAGCTTGAAACTGTTCCGTCTTCTTTTAGGATATATGTATATCCGGTA
>NZ_JBKVWU010000016.1:0-32662 GCF_046972485.1 Hominilimicola sp. | reverse complement strand
GCCCTGTTGCGTATCATTTCACCGTAAAGTCCGCCGTCGGCGGCATGGTTTATGTCTTCAAAAAATATACCGTAAAAATCGGACATAGATGCTTTTTTGTTTGTGGTTACTGTGATTTTGTTCATGTTTTAATTCCTTTCGTGATACTTCTAAACTTTTCATATTATATCATAATCCAAATAGAAATGTTTGCAATTTTCAGACTTTAATTTAAAATAATCGGTAAAAGTAACACTTTTCGGTGAGTTTCATATTCTATACCAAGGGAAAATCCCAAAAACATAGAAAGGAATGATAATAAATGGCTGATTGTAACAGAAATTGCTGTAATGACTGCGGAAGAGAAAGAAAATATCCTTGTGATACAAATTTCCGTGAAGCAGTGTGTGTACATACTGATAAGATATATGACAGTTGCAGGGATAAAGACTGCTTGGAAAATGTACGCGTGTACTTGACTTCGTGCGGTCAGGATATTGTGGACAGAGCAATAAACGTTAAATGCACAAAAGCCGAAGTGATTTGGGTGTTTACGGACATTGAGGCTGTGCCGTTTAACAGAGGTTTTTATTCGGTTGATTTGAAGTATTTCTTTAAAGTTACCTTAGCAGTATTTACAGGAGTGGGCCGTCCGACAGAAGTTGAGGGTCTTGCGACTTTTGATAAAAAAGTTATACTTTTCGGTTCGGAAGGTAATGCAAAAGTGTTTGAGTCGAAGTATAAGGAGGACGCTTTTGATCCGCAGCTTTGGAGAAAAACAAATATGCCGCATGCAGTGGTAGAGGTGGTAGACCCGATAACATTGGGTGCAAAGCTTGTTGATGTACGTGACAGAAAATCTTGTTGCTGTGATGATGATTTCGATTTGGCGTCTGTGCCTGCGTCGGTTTGCAGAGTGTTTGACGATCAGTTCGTAACAGGCAATGAGGCAAAACGTGTGTTCGTATCTTTGGGTATTTTCTCCATAATTAAAATCGAACGCCACGTTCAACTTCTTATCCCGTCATATGACTTCCGTATCCCTCAAAAAGAATGTGTAGGGGCAACGGATGACAATCCTTGTGACTTATTTGAGAGAATAGACTTCCCGGTTGACGAATTCTTCCCGCCTGAGAGGGGCGAATTCTTGGAATGTGATCAAGATGACATATCCGAGCCGGAAGATGACAGTGACTGTGACTGTCGAAGATAAATCAGTACAAAAACCTCCTGTGATTATGCAGGAGGTTTTGCTGTATTATGAAAAACAGACAGTTCCGTGGTTCAGTGTAGCTTTAGTGATGAAAAATAAAACTCCTTTTGATATGCTATTATATGATATTATTGCAACTGCCGGAAACGACAAATATGATATTAAAAGTTTTTGTTTCAGAATTAAAAAAATTAATTTTTTTTGAAAATCTATTGCATCGTACACCGATGTACGATGTATAATAATTATAGAACATAGTCTGCCAAGACGAAATAAAAAAATTAAGAAAAGAGGGATTTATCATGTTGAAAATTTTTATTACTTCATTAATTTGTACATTAATGTTATTTTGCACAAACGTGTCGGCTGCTGATTTTCAGGCGGGTGATACGGCTTATGTCAAGGCGGGAATAGAAAGTATGTCTGTTTATCAAAATCCATCATACGGTCGTTCTGTTGCAGTGGTCATCCAGTACAACAAAGTAACAATTTTGGAGCCTAATGTAGTCGGAGATGGCGGCACATTTCATAAGATTCAGCTCCAAGACGGTACAATCGGCTATGTTCCTGCTCTTGCCGGCAGAAAGGATACACTTGAAACAGCAGAGGTTGCAGAAAAAGAAATAGAGAAATCGACAGCGTCATCTGATCCGGATAAGTATCAACATACAATAAATATGTATTTTCTTTCCGACTATATCTATGGTGGCTCGAAAACAACCGAGGGCAATGAAAGAAATTTTTATGCAAAAGTTCCGACTGAATGGGTAAGGCATGACCGACCTGAATCGTTACCGATGGTTGGAATGGCTGTTGTGCATATAGGCGATGAGGGAAAATTCGGCTCGGTAAAAGCATCTTTCTATCCGGGCAATCCGCCGATTAATTATCACTCTAAGAGATTGGACGAACTTAAAGAAATCGGCTATGATCCTCCGTTTGCAGAAAAGTCAAGAACAGAGGCAAATGCCAACACAGCATTTTATGTAGGTGCATCAAGTGAATTTGATGTTGTTGCTTATAACGAAAATTGGGTTGCCGTATGGAGCGAGGGCGGAGTTGACGAATCCCGTGGTTCAATTATAGATTGTAGCGGAAGAAAAGACGGTGGAGCTTTCACAAGCTGGAAACCGGGAGTATATTTTCTGCCAAGAAAAAATTGTTATATCTTAGATATTAACAATCAAGTGGCAACTGCTCCAAAAATTGAAGCTGTCGGCAAGGCAACCGCTAATTTGATGGTAAAAACCACTCCTGACGAAACGGATTATGTAAAATCGGGTGTTTATAAAATAAATCAATCTGTTCAAATAGTTGATGCAACACCACAAAACGGACATTATAAAATTTATTACAAGCACGGTTTATATTATGTTGAATCCAAATATGTCAATATACAACTTGCAAACACCGAAAAACCGCTAATTTCCTACAAAGCTGAGGCAAATGCGGATTGTGATATTTCAGACGGTTCTTCGGTTAAAAAAGGTACAGTAATAGATGTTATCGAGAAAGATTATGACGGAACAAATTCAAAAATCTGGTTTAACTCGAAGGTATGTTATATTCCGACAAGTAATCTTGTCGATTTAACCAAAACACAGTCAGCTGATGACGTAGCAAAGCTTGGTGCACCTATAGGCGTTCTGTCCGTAGATACGGCTTGGGGTGAATGGGGTGCGTTGACCTATTCTGCCGAAGGACTTGCAAAACTGAAAGAGTATCGTTTCGGATATATCAACGCTGATATGGATAAGGCCTTAGAATACAGTGAATGGGTTAGTTCAAACAACGGTGAAATCAATAAAATAGAAGACAAAGACTGGGTAAATGTATACGGCATTGAAGAATTTTCGTTCGACCGTGATGAGGATATGAGGAACATTCCCGGAATAGATCCTTCAGAAATAGAGCCTTGGATTATAACAGGAAAAATCTATACTATTTACTATAACGGAGAGATTCGCTATTTGGTTCAAGAGGATGAAAGTCGGGAAACATTTACTTATTATCCCGGAAACGGATTCAGCAAAAACTCTGTTGCCAAAACGCAGACTATTTGTCTGGATAGCCGCAAATATAACACCGTTGCATATAACATTGATGACAACAACTACTTTAAGCTCAGAGATATTGCACAAATCTTAAACGGAACAATTAAAACATTTGATGTTAAGTATGACGGAGCAACAAATTCGATTGATATGCTAAGCTTTTATGATTATACATCGGTTGGCGGCGAATTAACACCGGGCGACGATGTTACAAGGACAGCCTTTTCGTCATCGGCGTTTTTAACACTGGACGGAGTACCTATAAAGGCAACGTGCTATAATATTGACGGAAACAATTACTTTAAACTTCGTGATATAACAGATGCATTGGATTGTCGTGTTGAGTGGGACGACAACAATCAGTTGATTTGGGTAGTACCGAGTGTGCCTGCATATGATGACCCAAATGAAGCAGTAGGTTGATAAAATATCACCTGCGGTATTTGTGAGGGGGCTAAGGGCGTTGCCTTGAACTCTAACACTTGCCGCAGGTGTTGCTTTATGCGGAATTTTTAGAGGTTTGGCTGACTTGACGGATAGAATTTGCGGAAAGTATTGTTTATTTTTATGGCTTGTATATGTGAAAATTTAATGATATAATATTAAAAAAATATTAAGGGGTAGAAAAATGAAAATATTTGATAATATAATGTCTTGGAAAAAGCCCGAAATGCTTGACTTGGCAAAAGAGCTTAATATAAAAGGTCGTTCAAAAATGAACAAGGGCGAAGTGGCAGAAAGCATATCGGAAATATTATTATCAGACGAGTATTTTAAGACAGTTCTTGCGGCGCTTGACAAAGAACAAACGGAATGTCTTGTAAATTGGTGCGAGAACAACGAAATTGAAAAGTTGGATGTTTTCAAAATCGGACTTTTATTGGAATTAGGTTATATATCATTTGAAAACGAACAATACAGTTTGTGTGACGAAGTAAAAGACTTAGTTGCTAAATGTTATACAAACGAATCAAAAGGCGATTTGGAAGTCAGAGATAAAATAATAAATTACTGCAATGTTTTTGCGGAACTTTACGAAATTGTTCCGTTGGACAAGGTTTTTGAAATATACGACAAGCAAAATCATGATATTTCAAAAGAAGATTTTATGGAATTGATTAATACTGTCAACGGTAAAATGGATTTGTGGGAAATATACAACAATTCGATTGTAAACACTTATGTTTTGGAAGAAGGTTTTTATGATGATTTGTTGAAAACGCAAGGTAACAAGCCGTTCTATATTCCGTCAAGAAAAAAGATTATGAAAATGGCTAACCCGGGATATATTGAAGAAACCAACGAATATCTTGCGCTTAGACATTACTTGATTAAGAGAATGGGTATGGATGAAGTAAAGGGCGAAAACTTATGCTTTGAAATTGAAATGGAATGTAAAATGAGCAATGAAAACGCTCCTGATATTCTTAGTTTGTTTGACAAGTATAATGTTGAATTAAATGATAATAATGCAAAAAAAGTAATCGGTTTGGTACAAGCTGTTAATTTAAACACAAGAAAAGCGGTAAACAGAGGTTATACCGATTTGCAAATCGAAGAAATAAATAACAGATATATGGTTCAGAACGATTTTTTCCCGTTCTTTATGTAAAAAACAAAAGCTCCCGAACTTATATGTTCGGGAGCTTTTTATTCTTCTATCGGCAGAGCCACTTGTGTTATGAAAAGTTTTTTATCCTTATGTTGCGGGGGACCTTCAAGATATGTATGACGGCACATTCCCAAAGGTGTGAGATTATGCTCTTTGGCATACAACAAAAGTTTTTCGCGAACTTTCGGGAGTTCCTCATATGCACCGTGATGATAAATGCAAATTGCACGCATTGGTGTCAGTACGACGATATGTTCGCCGCTGCTTTCAGGCGGTACGGCAACACAGTAAGAAATTTCGTTGGGTGCGGACAATGAGTATTCTAAAAAATACATTCGCCTTGTCATATCGGTACCGTATTCACGCATGGCAAGTATTGCGGTATCGCGCAGAATATTTGTTTTATCGAGAATACTTTCCGTAGTAAAAGTGCGTCGATAAATCGTTTGCTTGTCAATGTGGATTTCCTTGATTTGTGTGGGATTGGTGTTTGCTCTTTCATACAACTTTTCAATATTCAAATTTATTTCGTCACGCATAGCTTCAAGGCGGCGGATAAGCGGTAATAAATCTGTTTTACCGTCTAAATAGGCGTGAATTTCATCAAGCGACAGACCGAGCTTTTGCAAAATACGTACTGTACGAATTTTAGTGAACGTATCTACGGTATAATAACGATTTCCGTTTTTGCCGTCTTTAACGTCCGGAGTAATCAATCCTTTTGCTTCGTAATTCAATATGATTTTTCTTGTAATTCCGATTGATTTTGCCATTTCACCGATTGTAAACATATTTTTTTCAACATTCATATCATCACCCCAAAACATATATTAATACAAAAAACGGAAAAATGCAAGACATAGAAAAATGTTGTTTAAAATTCTTGTATAGTGGTATATATTATATATAAATAAATTTACGGAGGTAATATAAATGGCAAACAAATATTCGGGAACAAAAACAGAGGAAAATTTAAGAACTGCCTTTTCGGGTGAGTCGCAAGCGCGTAACAAATACACATATTTTGCGTCGAAGGCAAAGAAAGACGGCTTTGAACAAATAGCGGATTTGTTTTTGAAAACAGCCGCCAATGAAAAGGAACACGCAAAAATGTGGTTTAAAGAATTAAACGGAATCGGAACAACGGCAGAAAATCTCGTTTCGGCGGCAGAGGGCGAAAATTTTGAATGGACAGATATGTATGCCGATTTCGCAAAAACTGCCGAAGAAGAAGGCTTTACCGAATTGGCTGAAAAGTTCCGTATGGTAGCTGCAATAGAAAAAACTCACGAAGAACGTTACCGTGCATTGCTTCACAACGTTGAAACAAAAGAGGTTTTTGAAAAGAGTGAAGTCAAGGTTTGGGAGTGCCGTAACTGCGGTCATATTGTTGTAGGCGTAAAAGCTCCGCAGGTTTGTCCTGTGTGCAATCACCCGCAAGCATATTTTGAAATTCACGCAGAAAATTATTAAAAATTTTAGCATATCATTTTTGGAAATGATATGCTTTTTTATTTGAAAATATTAATTGAAAAGTCTTGATTAAATGAATAATTAATGATAAAATGTATGTAATGGCGGTTGAAATTTGTATGAATTGAATTTGCAATTTTACAGACGCTATTATTAAAGTTGGTTTTTTATTTGAGAAAGGCTATGGAGTTGAAAATGAAAAAAATTACGGCTCTTTTAACGGTATTGATGATGTGCATGACATTCGGTGCGGATTTTGTATACGCAGCGGACAGTAATTCGTCACGCAATGCTGTTTTGCAAATACGTAAGGAGATAGACAGTCACAAGTCGAACATTCAATCGAAAAACGGTGAACTGTTTAAACTTACACCCGAAGAAATCGCCGAAGCGGATTTTAAGAATTATGATACGTCATCAGTACTGTTGGGAACTGACTTGTATGAGTTTTCTGCCGGCAGTGTTTCAAACGACATAAAAGGCAAAGACGGAACAATAAACACGCTTGCTCCGAATGAATACAAAGTTCACAGTACGATTAAATACGGAAAATATCCGTCAATATTCAATTCAGACACGGTGATAAAAACTTCCGGCGGAAAACGGGCAACATTTGTTGCAGATTATTCGGACGATGTGCCGTCATATCAGATTGTGAAGAATGTTGAGAATTTATATGTTGAAAATATAGATTTTGAAAACTTTCCTATGATAAAATTTGAAAATTGCGATAATATTATTTTTAACAACTGTTCGTTTACCGATTTTGAAAACAACGGAATTGTGTTCAGAGATTGCAGTAATATCGCGATTTTGAACAGTAAGTTCACAAATTGCGGCAATCAGATTTCGGACAGTTCAAACAGCGGTTACAGTATAAGAATAGTCGGTGATGCACAAAGTCCGACTGAAAATGTGCTTGTTGAAAATTGTACTTTCGAGAGCAGCTGCGGTAAGACGATAAGTTTTGTCGGCAACGTTGACGATTATGTTGTAAGAAATAATACGATTAACAACAGTGTTTGGGGGGCGATTGATTATTGGACTCCGACTGTTTCGGGCAAATATGCAGATGTTATTGAAAATAATGTGTGCAAAAATATCGGTTTCGGCAAACCGTCCGTAAATGATACGAACGCACTTACAAGCGGTGTGGGTTGTGCGGCGATATTCGCGGGTATGGGAACATCGCTCCCTAATACGATTGTGAAAAATAACGTTGTACAAAATTGCGTTGAAACGGGTATCGAAGGTCCGTATGAATTGGTTTATCACAATACGGTAAAAAATACAGGCGAAAATTCCGTTGCGCGTTATACCGGCTCTACAGAGGCGATATATATTAAGCTGACGACTGAATTTGAACAGAAATATATAGGAAATACTATCGAAACAAGAGGTTTGAGATGCTTTTCTTCTTACTCGAACAGAGATGATGAGTACAAGGGAATATACATTTTGAACAATTCTGTGAATTTGGAAAATACAGATGCAAGTATTGCTTGCAATTACACTCGTTCGGACATTGAAATCAACTGTAAAAAAATAAAGAAGATTGTTATTGAAAATAATACGGGAATGATGAAAGACAAAAAGAGTGTAAACATCTATACCGACAAGGGTTATGTTATGGATTATTTCAGTATTCATAATCCTTGTATGATAGGCTCAGTGCCTGAAAAGGCGAGATATTGCTTTAATATCAATAATAATTAAACAGAATGCAGTCAAAATCGTTGCGGATTTGTCTGCAGACTCAATTAAGCTAATTATTGGGGAACATATAAACAATGCGTATGCTTTGTTTATGTGTTCCTTTTTTGGTGCAAATATATAAAAATTATAGGTATATTTAATAGATAATTACTAAAAAGTAAAATATATGTTGAAATTGCACGAATAAAGTGATATGATAAAAGTATAATTTGTACAAAAGGGATGATAGCTGTGGAATATATTGGGCATACATCAGACGACGGACGGAAACAGCTGCTTTTGGACCACTTGAACGGAACGTCAAAGTTATGTCGTGAAAATGCGAATGAATTTTGGGCGGATATAGCCAAATTTGTGGGGCAAATACACGATATAGGCAAAGTATACATCGGGTTTTCAAAAACGTATAAACGGTGCGGAAAATATCCGAGTGGAACACGCAATATGCGGTGCAAAAGAAGTTGCGAAAGCACCGCCGAAATCATATGTGCCTATGATTGAGTATTGCGTTGCGGGACATCATTCGGGTTTGCCTGACGGCGGAACGAAAGTTGACGGTGAAGAAGATTCGACCTTGCACGGCAGAATGAAACGAAAAACCGGCGATTATTCTGCGTATGAAAATGAAGTTAAACTTGAATATCCCAAAGATAATTTGAGAGAACTTTTTGATGTCAGTAATCAGAGAGAAATTATTGAAAGGTATTCTTTTTTTACAAGATATTTGTTTTCATGCCTTACGGATGCGGATTTTATAGATACGGAGCGGTTTGTAACTCCCAACACAGACAGAGGTATGGACGGAGATTTTCAAAAAGCATACGAAAAAGTATGTGAAAAACTTAATTCTTTTAAAATAGAAACCAAACTTCAAGAATCAAGAAGTATTATACAAGAACAGGTTTATAAAAGCGTTGAATCGAATGCGAATGTGTATACATTGAATATGCCGACAGGCAGCGGAAAAACTCTTTGCAGTATAAGAGCGGCTTTGAAAACTGCGATAGAGAATAAGAAAAAACGTATTATATATGTAATTCCGTATGTCAGTATAATTGAACAGACAGCAAAGGTATTCGAGGATATTTTCGGTGATGTACTTCCTGTGTTGCAGCACCATTCAAATTATGATTTTGATGATGATAAAAATGAAGATGAGAACGAAATAACTTCGGAAAAATTAAAACGTTCCTGTGAAAATTGGGACGCAAAACTTATAGTAACAACGAATATTCAATTTTTTGAATCACTGTATCATTATAAAGGCAGACGACTTAGGAAACTTCATAATCTGGCGGACAGTGTTATCATATTTGACGAAATACATATGCTGCCGATTGACTATATTCAGCCTTGTTTAAGGGCGATGGGGTATGTGACGAAGTATCTTAACAGTACGGCAATTTTGATGTCGGCGACAATGCCGAATTATGATAAATTTATGGAAAGGTATATGTCAGATGTCAAAATAGAAAATGCGGTTAAGGATACGTCGTTGTTTAACGTATTTGATAAGTGCAGATATGAGTATATCGGAAAGTGTGAACTTGCTTCACTGGCAGAAAAGGCACAGGAATATGACAATGCACTTATAATTGTGAACAAAAGGAAAACGGCAAGGGAATTATATGATATGTGCAGCGGTAACAAGTATCATTTGTCAACATATATGACGCCTTTGCACCGTTCGGAGATTATTGCAAAAATAAAGGAAGATATAAAGAACGGAATTAATACGACTGTGATTTCAACATCACTGATTGAGGCGGGTGTTGACCTTGATTTTAAGGCGGTGTTCAGAGAAATTGCGGGGATTGATAACGTATTGCAGTCCGGCGGTAGATGTAACCGTGAGGGTAAGATGGATATGGGCGATGTGTTTGTTTTTGAAACAGACGGCGGAAAAGGTGAAATTCAGCTTAAATCAAATATAACACGAAATTTATTTGAGGAATTTGACAATATTTCAACCGACAAATGTATTGAAGAATATTACAGTCGCTTATTTGCATTTAATGACGGCAATATAGACAAAAGTACCATAACTTCGCTTATGGGTGAAAATTTGAAATTTGATGAAATACCGTTCAGAACGTATGCCGATAATTTTAAGTTTATCAAAAATCAAGTTATAGGAATAGTAATTCCGCGTGATGAAAATAAAGATTTGATTGAACAGCTCAGATACGGAAAACTGTCCGTAAAACGAAAATTACAGCAGTACAGCGCGTCCGTACATATTTGGGAGCTTGAAGAAATGATTAAAGAGGGGATTATAGAACAGCTTGATTGTGGTGTTTGCATACTTGCAAATACAGATTATTATAAGTCGGACGTGGGTTTGACGTTGGAAAATGATGTAGATTATTTTGTATGAGGAGGTTAAAATGAGTTACGGATTTAAAATTATGGTTAAAGGCGATTATGCCGCATTTAACCGCCCTGAAATGAAAGTTGAACGTGTGAGTTATGATGTTCCGACACCGGGAGCTCTTGAGGGACTGATAAAGTCGGTGTATTGGAAACCGGCAATTCGGTATGTAATTGATAAGATTATCGTTTTTAATCCGATAACATTTATCAATGTTCGCCGTAATGAGGTTAAGGAAAAAATAAAATTGCAGTCGGTACAAAAAAGTATGAAAAACGGTACAGGTGATGCAACGATTTATACTAAGGATATGATAAATCAACGCGGAAGTATGATTTTGAAAGATGTATGTTACGGCGTGGAATTTCACTTTGAACTTACGGGTATACAGAGTGACCATGATGACGAGTCGGAGGAAAAGCATTATAATATTCTTCTAAGACGTTTAAGAAACGGTCAACAATTCAGACAACCTGTGCTTGGGTGTCGTGAATTTCCCGTAAAGAGTATTGAGCTTGTGGAGGAATTTCCGCTTGAAAATGTTTCGGATACGTTAAAAGGTGATACGGATTTAGGATTTATGCTGTATCATATGAAGTTTGAGGACGGTGGACATCCGAAAGATAATGATTGGGATAAACGTAATTTTTCGGACAAGGCAGACGCACTTTTTTACAGACCGCATATGATTGACGGTGTTATAGATGTAGCAAAATATAGGGAGATGATGAAATGCTGATAAAGGCTTTGAATGAATATTATGATATTCTTGCGAGAAATGACAAGGTTTGCAAAGACGGTTTTTCAAGACAGAATATCACGCATATGATTATGCTGAGAAAAGACGGTACAGTAAGCGATATTATAAACGTGGAGCAGGAAAGTGAACCCGACAGTAAGGGTAAAACCAAACTTCAGCCTATATCGGTGGTTTTGCCGGAGAGAACACAGAAACCTGGTATAGACGGAAATATTGTCGAACACAGACCGTTATATATTTTCGGACTTAATTACGACAATAAGAGCGGTACATATTCAACTGAGGACAGTACGGATAAGGCGAAGAAATCGCATAAAGCGTTTGTGGACAAAAACCTTGAATTTACAGAGGGTATGACATCGGATATAGTTACGGCATACAGAAACTTTCTGCAAAAGTGGAATCCGCAGGACGAAACCGAAAATGAGTTGCTTGTAAATCTCGGCAAGGCATACTCGACGGCAAATTTTATTTTCGGTCTTGACGGACACCCTGAAATAAAATTGCACGATACTGACGGCGAAATTGCTCAAAAGATAACGGAACTGAAAAAATCAGTCGGACCGGTGCAGGGTAATGACATATGTGCCGTTACGGGAGAAAAAGGCGAAATATCGGTAACGCACGATAAAATCAAGGGTGTAAGAAATGCAAATGCAACAGGTGCGTTAATGGTTTGCGTAAATAATACGGCAGAGTGTTCATACGGCAAAGAACAGGCGTACAACAGTTCCATAACGCAAACTACTATGAAACACTACACAGAGGCATTAAACACTTTAATCGCAGACAAAAATCACAGAATATATCTTGATGATATGACAGTTGTATTTTGGGCGATGTCAGATGACGATTCAAAAGAAACGGATTTGTTTGCTTCAATGCTTGGGTTTGACGATAAGATTGATGCAGATGAAATGAACGGTATTTTGCTTAAATCGCTTAATGACGTAAATCAGGGCAAAAGTCCCGATTTTACAGAACTCGATATTGATAAAAATGTTGAGTTTTATATTGTGGGAATTGCTCCGAATGTTTCGCGTCTTGCACAAAAATTTATATACCGTGATAAATTCGGCAACATATTTTCACATATAGCAAGACACCAAGCAGATATGATGATTGTTAATTCAAAAGGAAATATACCGATGTGGCGAATATTCCGAGAATTAAAACCGCCTCAAAGCACAAATTACACCACACCGCCGCCGCTTATGGCTTCGGTGTTCGGTGCAATAATAAACGGTACACATTATCCGGAGTCTTTGCTTGAAAATGCCGTAAGACGAATGAAAACGGATAAATCGGTAAATTATGTTCGTGCAGGTATTATCAAGGCTTGTATAAACAGAAAAGATAGATATTCAAAAAATAAGGAGGAGATAAAAATGGCACTTGATATTGAAAATAATAATCAAGCGTATCTGTGCGGCAGACTTTTTGCCGTACTTGAAAAGGTTCAGATTGAATCAGTCAAGGGGAAAGAATTGAATAGAACGATTAAGGATTCATATTTTGCGTCAGCTTGTGCAAATCCGTCAACGGTATTTCCAAAACTTATAAAGCTTTCGCAATACCACATTGAAAAACTTGACTATAAGCCTAAGTATAAAAAACTCACGGGTGAGATTGTGGATAAGCTAAACGGAACTTTTCCTAAAACATTACCATTAAATGCACAGGGTAAGTTTATTATAGGCTATTATCAGCAAATGCAAGATTTATATAAACCAAATGACACAAAAACTAAGGAAATATGAAAGGAAGTAGAGAATTATGGAACCAATTAAAAACAGATACGAATTTACAGTTATTTTTGATGTAGAAAACGGCAACCCTAACGGTGATCCCGATGCAGGCAATATGCCGAGAATTGATCCCGAAACGTCGGCAGGACTTGTTACAGATGTGTGCTTAAAGAGAAAAATCCGCAACTTTGTGGAAATTTTTAAAGAAGATGAGCCGTATTATAATATTCTTGTAAAGCCTGATAAGGCACTTAACACAAAATTTACGGAGGCATATGAGGCAATAGGCGAAAAGACAGGTCAAAAGGGTAAAAATCCTGAGGCGGTAAGAGCGGCAAGAGATTACATATGTCAAAATTATTTTGATGTAAGAACATTCGGTGCGGTTATGAGTACAGGTAACGACCCATGCGGTATTGTCAGAGGTCCTGTTCAGATTAGTTTCGCAAAGAGTGTTGATCCGATATTTACACAGGATATAACAATTACAAGACAGGCAAGAACAACAGAAGATAAGCGTGATACAGGTGAAACGGAAATGGGCAGAAAGAGCATAGTACCGTATGGCTTGTACAGGGCGGACGGATATGTGTCGGCTATGCTTGCACAGAAAATTACTAAGTTTTCGGAAGAAGACCTTGAACTTTTGTGGAAGGCCATTATCAATATGTTTGAACACGACAGAAGTGCCGCAAGAGGTAAAATGTGCGTAAGAAAACTTTATGTATTCAAGCATGATTCCGTACTCGGAAATGCTCCGGCGAATGTGTTGTTTGACAAAATTGTTATCGGCAAAAAAGACGGAGTGGAAGTTCCGAGAAGTTTCAATGATTATGAAATCACTGTCGATAAAAATATGCCTGAAGGAGTAGAACTTCAGGAGAAAGCATGATTAATATAAGGACAATACAGCATTATATGTATTGCCCGAGAAGATTCGGATTGCTTGAAATTGAGAATGCTTGGGTTGAAAATGTTTCGGTTGTGTTGGCGAATATTATGCACGAAAACGTACATTCGGGCAAACACCAATTCAAAAGCAATAACAAGGTTGTTTTAAGCTCGGTTACTTTGTATAATGATGAACTTGATTTGTATGGCGTTGCGGATTGTATAGAGTTTTGCAAAAATAAAGACGGCGTACCGATAGACGGCCTTGACGGAAAGTACACTGTCAGACTTGTGGAATACAAGCCTACACAGCCTAAAGACGGCTCTATAAGAGAAACTGACGCGATACAGGTGTTTGCTCAAAAATTGTGTGCGGACTATATTTGGAAATACAACAGTGAGGGGTACATATATTATGCCGATACAAGAAAACGTGTGAAAATGCCGTTTGATGAGGAGTACGACAGGTATAAAGCATTGCTTGATGATTTGGTCGGTAAAATGCAAAACGTAATGGAAAGCGGTGTTATTCCTCCAAAAATAAAAGGCCAAAAGTGCAGTGGTTGCTCGATTAAAGATTTGTGTATGCCTAAAACGAAAAAGTACAGCATTAAACAGCTTATTGAGGAGGATTGCGTATGAGAAAACTTTTGAATACTTTGTATGTCACAAATGAAAATATATACATGACTCTCGACGGCGAAAATGTTGTATGTAAGGAAAATAATGAGGTTAAATTACGACTTCCGTTTTCAAATATTGAGGCAATATTTTGTTTCAGCTATCTTGGCTGTTCGCCTGCACTCATGGGGAAGTGTGCCGATTACGGCATACCGATTAACTTCATATCTCCGTCAGGCAGATTTTTGGCTCGCGTGCAGGGTGCGTCACACGGAAATGTGTTGCTGAGAAAACGTCAATACGAACTTTTTTCAAAACCGCCTGCACTTTTAAGACAAAATACCGTTGCCGCAAAATTGGCGAATACAAAAAGTGTTGTGAAAAGAACGCTTAAAGATTATCCGCAAATTGATGAGGACGGCAAGCTGACTCATTGTATAGAACGCTTGGACGGTTGTATTAAAAGCGTGTATATCACAGATGATTATGATGGTATACTCGGTACGGAGGGTAACGGTGCAAAGGCATATTTTGATGTGTTTGACAGCCTTATTCTTCATCAAAAAGACGATTTCTGTTTTGCAATGAGAAGTAAAAGACCTCCGCTCGATAGGGTGAATGCAATGTTGTCGTTTTTATATACGATTTTTACCCGTGAATATGCGGCGGCACTTGAAAGTGTGGGATTGGACAGTTATATGGGATTTTATCATTCGCTTCGTCCTGGACGTGAATCGCTTGCGTGCGATTTGGTCGAGGAGGGGAGATGTATTGTTGAAAGATTTGTGTTGACATTAATAAATCTTAAAATTATTAAACCCGAAGATTTTGACGTACAGTTAAGCGGTGCAGTTTTCTTGAATGATGACGGCAGGAAAAAGGTGCTCTCAAAATGGCAGGAGAAAAAACGTACCGATATGATACATCCGTATTTGAAGGAAAAAATTCCTATGGGACTTTTGCCGTATGTGCAAAGTATGTTGCTTGCAAAATTTGTGCGTGGTGAAATTGACGAGTATCCGTGTTATTTGGTGAAGTAGGTGATATTGATGATGACTTTGGTAAGTTATGATGTGTCAACTGTCGATGCGGCAGGCAGGAAAAGACTTCGCAAGGTTGCAAAGGAATGTGTTAATTACGGACAAAGAGTGCAAAATTCTGTGTTTGAAGTTGATGTTGATTACGGAACATTCTTGAAATTAAAAGATAGACTTATGAAAATTATTGATGAAGAACAAGATAGCCTTCGATTCTATTATTTGGGTAATAATTGGAAGAGGAGAGTGGAGCATATAGGTGCAAAGGAAACATATGACCCTGAGGGCAGTTTGATTTTGTGAGCGAACGTGCAGTGATATTGGTTTTATATGGAGGTTCGCTGAAAAAATAATACATATTATGTAAAAAATATCGCTTTTTAAAGTGATTTTTAGTAAAATGTCCGCTCTGTTGTGGTGGTGTGACTTCACATATACAATATGTAGTGTCACGCTCCCCACGGAGCGTGTGAGTTGAAATGCTGATTCTTCGGCTTTCACTGAATTTGAAATATGTCACGCTCCCCACGGAGCGTGTGAGTTGAAATTTTGAAAACAGGACAGGAAATTGACAATATTACAAGTCACGCTCCCCACGGAGCGTGTGAGTTGAAATCGCCAGTACGATTATCGCCCATATGCTGAACACTCCGTCACGCTCCCCACGGAGCGTGTGAGTTGAAATGCTCGACGGGTACAAAGCCTGTCAATTCATTTTTGTCACGCTCCCCACGGAGCGTGTGAGTTGAAATACCCGTTCCGTAAACGAAAGGGGCGTGTTCCGAGTCACGCTCCCCACGGAGCGTGTGAGTTGAAATTTTCAACGGCTTGGCGTACGCTGTCAAATCCGTTTGTCACGCTCCCCACGGAGCGTGTGAGTTGAAATGCTCGACGGGTACAAAGCCTGTCAATTCATTTTTGTCACGCTCCCCACGGAGCGTGTGAGTTGAAATTAATCACGCAAATGCTATATTGACGTTAGGTTATGTCACGCTCCCCACGGAGCGTGTGAGTTGAAATGGCAGTAACACAAAAATATTGATTAATGGTAGTGGTCACGCTCCCCACGGAGCGTGTAAGTGGGGACGTCGGGGTGCCATCCTACACAAAATAGTAATTACAGAAAATAGGAGATAAGTGGCAGATTACCGCCTTACGGAGCCACCACTCCGTCACTGCGTGCCTCCTCTCCTCAAGGAGAGGTATAAAAGGCTCTATTAATGGGAACCGGTGACGAAGTCGGCTAAGTGGCAAGCAAACAAAAAATGGGCGGTGAATAACCGCCCGAAGAATAACTAATTTTTAGATTTATTAACCATAAATATGCCGACTGAAACAAGGACAAGTGCTACAAGACCCTGAACACCGAAAGCTTGATTTTTCTCGCCGAGAAAAACAGCCGAAAGGATAACGCCGAAGATCGGATTTGTAAAACCGAAAACGGCAACTTTACCGACAGGGTTATATTTAAGCAATATTCCCCACAAAGTATATGCTACAGCTGAAATCATCGCCATATATATAAGAAGTGCGATAGATGCAAGAGTAAATCCGGAAATCTTACCGCCTGTTGCTATTCCGACAACGACAAGAATAATACCGCCTAAAAAGAACTGATAACCGCTAAGAACCACAGGGTTTTCATCTTTAGAATATTTTTTAATCATACCCGATGAAAGTGCATAAGCTGCCGCTGAAAGCAATATAGCACCTTCACCGGAAAGTTTTATACTCATATCAAAACCTCCGTTCGCAAGGTTAATCACAACAACTCCTAAAAATCCTACAACACATCCCAAAACTTTTAAAACCGTCATTTTTTCGTACTTGAATATAAATACTGCAAATAATATTGAAAGAAATACGTTTGCGGCATTTATAATAGAAGATTTTACGCCTGATGTATTCGCCAAGCCTATGTAGAAAAACACATACTGCAAAACTGTTTGCACCATAGAAAGTTTAAAAACCGAAAAAAGTGATTCTTTTTTCGGTACAAGTATTTTTTTGCTTAAAATACTTCCGAAAAGAATTGTAAGTATACCGGCAAGTGTGAAACGAATACCGGCAAAAAGAAATTGTGAGCCGACCGCACCGGACGGAATGTTAAACATCTGATAACCTATTTTAATACAAGGAAAAGCACTTCCCCAAAGCAGACAGCATATAATCGCAAGTCCGCAGACGACAGGTGTTTTTGTTAATAATTTTTTATTCATAATATTACCCTCCTCAAAAACAACAACCATTCGATTGTACCACAAAATCACAATCAAAACAAGAAAAATATTTAGTTTTTTATAACTTTTGCGATTATTTGATAATTTTTGAAAAAAGTATTGAAAAATAAAAACATTGTGCTATAATAGTTCAGGCATTAAACAAAGAGAGGAGATTACATATGACTAACGATATGACTAAGGGCAGTCCGATAAAGTTGATATTAAGCTTTATGGTACCGCTTCTTATAGGTAATATATTTCAGCAGTTCTATAATATGGCGGATACGATTATTGTCGGAAGAACTATAAGTGTTGAGGCACTTGCGGCGGTTGGTGCGACAGGTTCAATCTCATTTTTGATTGTGGGATTTGTGCAAGGTGTGACGAGCGGTTTTGCGGTTATAACCGCACAGAGATTCGGTGCAGGTAGTGAAAACGGCGTAAGGCGTTCCGTTGCGACAAGCATTATTTTAGGTATAGCCGTAACGATTGTTATGACGGCGATAAGCGTATTGGCGGCAAGACCGCTTTTGGAGATTATGAAAACTCCGTCCGACATTATAGACGATTCGTACAATTACATAATAGTAATTTTTGAAGGTATTGCGGCAGCGGTATTTTTCAACTTGTTTTCAAGTATACTCCGTTCGCTCGGCGACAGTAAAACACCGCTTGTATTCTTGATAATCGCAAGTATTATCAATATTATACTTGACTTTGTGTTTATTCTTACATTTAAAATGGGTGTTGCCGGTGCGGGTTGGGCAACTGTTATCGCACAATTTATTTCGGGTATATTGTGCTTTGTATACAGTTTGAAAAAATTCCCGATTCTACGACTTACAAAGCACGATTGGAAATTCTCTTGGAAATTTGCTTGGCAACACCTTGAAGTCGGCTTGCCTATGGCGTTTCAGTTTTCGATAACCGCCATCGGTACAATGGTAATCCAATCGGCACTTAATTCGCTCGGTTCAACTGCCGTTGCGGCATTTACAGCCGGTTCGAAAATAGACCAATTTGCAACACAGCCGCTTGCGTCATTGGGCGTTGCGGTTGCGACATACACCGCACAAAATTACGGCGCAAGAGAGCTTGAAAGAATTAAAAAAGGTGTGACGGGTGCGGCGATTATCGCAACGGTTTGCGGTATTGTAGGCGGATTTGTTGTTATTACGTTCGCAAAACCGCTTGTTGCATTGTTTGTCGGCAGCGGTCAGAATGAAGTTATGTCGCTTTCAAAAGAATACCTTCTTCTAAACGGTATATTCTATGTGATACTCGGTTTACTGTTCGTTTACAGAAATGCTCTGCAAGGTATAGGCAGTAGTATGATTGCGTTTTTCGGCGGTGTTTGGGAACTGGTTATGCGTTCGCTTGTTGCATTTGTACTTGTGTCGTATTTGAAATTTGCGGCGGTATGTATTGCGTCACCTGTTGCGTGGTTTGGGGCGACAATTTGGCTTATGATTGCTTACTTCATTATAATAAATCGCATTATTAAAAAAGCAAATTTCGCTAAAATTAATTATTGATGTATATTTAATATTGCAAACTTTATCCTTTTTTGATATAATGAGTAGTATATTTAAAAAAAGAGAGGTATTAATATGACATCACAAAGTATAATACAGGGTATTGTATTACTTCTGTATCTTATCGCTATGGTAATGGTCGGATTTGTTTTCTACAAAAAAAATTCAACACATTCCGATTATGTACTTGGCGGACGCGGTATGAACGTTTGGGTAACGTCACTAAGTGCGCAGGCTTCGGATATGAGCGGTTGGCTGTTGATGGGACTTCCGGGTACTGCATATTTGTTGGGTTCGGGTGCTACAAACGCAATATGGACTGCAATAGGTCTTGCACTCGGTACATATTTTAACTGGTTAATCGTTGCAAAACCGCTTAGAAAATATACACAGATTGCAGGCAATTCAATCACAATTCCCGACTTTCTGCAAAACAGATTTCATTCAAAATCAAACGTACTTCGTATATTCTCGGCGTTGTTTATTTTGATATTCTTTACGGTTTATACATCGTCAATGTTTGCGGCAGGTGCTAATTTGTTTGACTATGTATTCGGTATCGGATATATACCTGCACTTATTTTGAGCGTTGTCGTTGTAACGGCATATACATTCCTTGGCGGATTTAAAGCGGTTTGTTGGACAGACTTGTTTCAGGGATTGCTTATGTTTGCCGCAATAATCGTTGTACCTTGCTTTATGTATAAAGGTCTTACTTCAAATACATTTGAATGGTCGGAAATCGGTAAAATTACACTTGGTGTATCGGAAGGTTTCGGTGCAATGGGTATAGTCAGTGCTATTGCGTGGGGACTTGGATATTTCGGTCAGCCGCATATCCTTACAAGATTTATGGCCATAAAGTCATCAAAGGATATTAAGCCTGCAAGAAGAATTGCTATGGTTTGGGTTATTGTAAGTCTTGCTATGGCTGTATTGGTTGGTATATTGGCATCGCCGTATATTCAATATATGTTCAAAACAGGTCAGATTACAGACCCTTCATCACTTAGCATTTTGAATGCAAACGGTATGCTTGAGGGCGCAAATACACAGAAAGTATTTATGGTACTTGTACAGAATATGTTCCCGACAGTGATTGCGGGATTGTTGCTTTCGGCTGTACTTGCAGCTATTATGTCAACAGCCGATTCACAGCTTCTTGTTGCGTCATCATCATTCTCATCGGATATATACAACACGCTTTTCAACAAGAATGCTTCGGAAAAGACATTGCTTAACGTAAGCCGTATCACGATTGTGGTTGTTGCAATTATAGCTTGCTTGCTTGCACTTGACCCTAATTCATCGGTGTTTGAAATCGTTGCTCACGCATGGGCGGGTTTCGGTGCGGCATTCGGTCCGGTTATTCTTTGCAGCCTGTTCTGGAAACGCTGTAATGAATACGGTGCATTGGCAGGTGTTATATCCGGCGGTGCGGTAGCACTTTTGTGGGCATATGTTCCGACTGCTATATGGGGTGCGGATAATCTTCCGGGTATATTTACCGTATATGAAATTATTCCGGGATTCATTGTATCGCTTGCACTTATCTTTATAGTGTCACTTGCCACAAAAGCTCCGTCAAAGGAAGTTATAGAAGAATTTGAATCGGTTAAAACAGCAGATGTATAATATAAAAGGGTTGTCGGCTAATGCCGGCAACCTTTTTTGAAAATATTTAATAAAAATGCTTGACAGGGAATAAATAATCTGATATAATATTTCAGAAAAGAAAACAAGCAGAACAATCCGTTCTCACCGTACGGCGAAGGCTTTGCGGTAAATATACAGATACTTTAGGTATCGGTGTATTGTGCGGGTGCGTTTTGCAGCCGTTTTTTTGTTTATGTTTTAAGGAGGGATTAACAATTAGTAAGAATGATTTGCAGATTAACGAACAAATTCGTGATAACGAAATTCGAGTTGTTTCAGCTGATGGCGAACAGCTTGGCGTAATGAGTGCAAAAGAAGCACAGGATATTGCGTATGAAAAGGGAATGGATTTGGTTAAGATTGCTCCGCAGGCAAAGCCGCCGGTATGCAAGATTATGGACTACGGAAAGTACAAGTTTGAGCTTAATAAGCGTGAAAAAGAAAACAGAAAGAACCAAAAGGTTATTAACATCAAAGAGGTTCAGCTTTCACCGTCTATCGATACAAATGATTTCAATACGAAGTGTAATCATGCAATAAAGTTCCTTAAAAAGGGCGATAAGGTAAAGGTTATAGTTCGTTTCAGAGGTCGAGAGGTAAGTCATTCACAGATTGGTTATACCTTGCTTGAAAGATTTGCAGAACAGGCTAAAGAAGCCGGAACTGTTGAAAAACCGGCTAAGCTTGAGGGCAGAAATATGACAATGTTTCTTGCTCCCTTGTCATAATATTATTTAATTCGGAAGGAGTGTGCATTATGGCTAAGACTAAGATAAAGACTCACAGAGGCGCCGCTAAGAGATTCAACGTAACTAAGAATGGTAAGGTTAAGATGAACAAGGCGTTCAGAAGACACATTTTGAACAAAAAGACAACTAAGAGAAAAAGACATCTAAGAAAGCAAGCTTACTGCTCAAAGGCTAACGCAGCAGTTATTAAAAAGCTTATTCCTTACAAATAATTCGAAAGAGAGGTAGAAACTAATGGCAAGAGTAAAAGGTGCATTAAATACAAGAAAAAGACATAAGAAGATATTAAAGCTTGCTAAGGGCTTCAGAGGTGCTGAAAGCAAGCAATTCAGAATTGCTAACCAAGCTGTTATGCGTTCAATGCAAAATGCTTATGTAGGCAGAAAAAGAAGAAAGAGAGATTTTCGTCGCCTTTGGATTACAAGAATCTCTGCTGCTTGTAAGCAAAACGGTATTAACTATTCAACATTTATGAACGGTCTTAAGAAGTCAGGTATCGAAATGAACAGAAAGATGCTTTCTGAAATCGCTATCGCTGACAGCACTGCATTCGCAAAGCTTGTTGAAACAGCTAAGGCTGCTCTTTAATTTGGAGTACATTGTGACAGATTTTCAGTCTGTCACTTTTTTTATGCAAAAAATGAAAAATAACTCTAAATTAATCTTGTTTTTGTCGAAAGAAACGTGTATAATATACTCATAGAGAATAGGGAGATATATTATGAGAATTAAAGACAATGTTAAAAGTGTCTACACACAGATTATTGTCTTATGTGAAATATTCCATATTTCGTTTCTATTTATATTTAAGCATTTTTCAATGCAGATACCGTTTATGTATAATATCGGCAGTGTGATATTTTATATATTAATGCTGTTTGTTGTGCTGAAAGGATATTATCGCGTTTGTATTGTACTGGTGCATTTGGAAGTATCGGCGTTTGTTACGGTGACGGTGCTAAATGGCGGATATTCGTCGGATTTTGCCTTGTATTTGATTTCTATGGCAACATTTGTGTATTTTAATCCGTTTAAACATCGGAGTGTAACATATATATTTTCGATATGTGAGGTACTGTTGTATATAGGTTTGACATTGCATTGCCGTCATATTTACTCGGAGGCAGAAGTACATATCGTTTTTGTTACAATATACAATACCGTTTTGGCAGTCGGAATTATATTGATAGGTGCGTACATATCGGACGTATCGGCAACTGTAACGCATAGAAAGCTCGTTGATGAAAACAAGACTCTTAACAATCTTGCAAATTACGACCGACTTACAGGCTTGCAAAGCCGAAGAATGTTTATGGAACGAATTAAGGACAGCGAGGACAATAAATCTGTGGTCATTTGTATCGGTGATATTGATGATTTCAAAAAAATAAACGATACATACGGTCATTTATGCGGTGACTATGTACTGCAGAATATTTCGGAGATTATGAGAAAATCGCTCGGCTTGGAGAATGTTGATATATGCAGGTGGGGCGGTGAAGAATTTGTGTTTATGTTCTGTAATGATGATATTGACAGCGCATTTGTAAAAGTTGAAAACTTAAGAAAAACTATCGAAAATAAAAATTTTGTTTATGAAAATAACAATATTTACGTTACGATGACGTTCGGAATTATCGAACGTGATAGCGGTAAAGTCGATGATGTTCTTCTTGAAAGTGCCGATAAATTGCTGTACAGAGGCAAAATTAACGGTAAAAATGTGGTTGTTAAAGCATAATAAAAAATATCTCTGCATTGTGCAGAGATATTTTTTATTTGTTTTAGAAATTAAATGTCTTTGTAACGAATGATTCGTCGTCTGAAGAGAACGGCTGAACTGTTATTTCAAGCGGTGACGACTTACTGTCAAGCTTGTACGCTTTTTGAACAGTAATTGTTTCACCCGGAGCAATATTTTGTGAAAGTGTAAGAAGTTCCACACCGTCCACGCCGATTACTGTTGCAGGAGCTAATGAAGAACCGTTTTGTTCGGCGATGACGTCATATACTCCGCTGAATGATTGGTCTGAATCGGTTTTGTTTGTAAATTCAAATGACACAACAACAACGTCGCTGTCATCATAATTGATAAGTTTTGCTTCCTCGATAGAAATATCGTTGTTGCTTACTTCACCCGAATAGCTATCCGCTTTTGTATCTGATTTTGCCTCTGTACCTTCAACTGCCGCCATATCGACATTCTTTGAATAGTCCTGACCGTCAAGAGTTTCTGTTGCACTGCCGTTTTCGTATGCACCCGACGCATCTGCCTGCGCAGTCTGCTGAGGTGTTGTATTTGTATTTTCTGTCTTTTTACCACAGCCCGCAACTGACATTGCAAGAATTAATGCGGCAATAACGATTAAACTTTTTTTCATATTTACATATCCTTTCTTCAAAAAACAATTTTGTAGAAGCTTTAATGATATACTATCACAGTGTTTTTTAAAAATCAAGCATATCAAGAAAAATTCATAATCTATTCACATTGACATAATAGTTTTCAAGATATATAATTAACATAATGAGGTGATTTTATGAGTAATATTAAAGCGTGTATATTTGATCTTGACGGTACGCTTACAAATACGATAAATGCTATTGCACATTTTGGTAATATTGCACTTGCGGCATTCGGTTTGCCCGAAATTCCGGTAGAGGATTATAAAATATATGTCGGTGACGGCAGAGATAAACTTATTCACAGAATGCTCGGAGTTTACGGCAAGGATAATGCGGAAATGTTTGAAAAAGTGCGTGATGTGTATGACGAAAATTATGAAAATGATTATCTTTATGATACAGATGCGTATGACGGAATAAGAGAATTGCTTGAAGAACTGAAAGAGAACGGCATAAAAATTGCGGTATGCTCAAATAAACCGGATAATGTCGTGCATTTTGTTACCGATAATATTTTCGGTGAAAATTATTTTGACGCGGTGCATGGAGTTATTGACGGTATGCCGACAAAACCCAATCCTTTTACGGCGCTTGAAATAGCGAAAAAACTCGGTGTAAAGCCGTCGGAGTGTCTGTTCTTGGGAGACACCAATGTTGATATATTTACGGCGAAAAATGCCGAAATGACGTCGGTCGGAGTGCTTTGGGGATTCAGAACAAGAAATGAATTGGTACAAGCCGGTGCAGACTATATTGCGGAAAATCCGCATGTAATTTTACAACTTATCGGGAGGTAGAAGAAATGAGAAAAAGCGGTATTTTAATGCACATATCATCGTTGCCGTCTGATTACGGTATCGGTACAATGGGCAAAGAGGCATATAAATTTGTGGATTTTTTAAAGAGTGCAAAACAAAAGTGTTGGCAGATTCTGCCGATTGGCCCGACAAGCTACGGCGATTCGCCGTATCAGTCGTTCTCAACGAATGCAGGCAATCCGTATTTTATAGATATGGATATTTTGCGTGAAGAAGGTCTTTTGAAAAAATCGGACTATTCAAAGCTTGATTGGGGCAAAGACAGGAAAAATGTTGACTACGAAACAATTTATGAAAATCGTTTTAAGGTTTTGAAAATTGCTTTTGAAGAATTTAAAAAAGGTGATTTGTCGGAATTTTATGACTTCTTGCAGAAAAACGAAAGATGGATTTCAAACTATGCGTTGTTTATGAGCATAAAGAATGAAAATGACGGCAAGTCTTGGCTTGAATGGGAGGACGCATTAAGAAAACGTGATTCTCATTCGTTATGGGAATTTAAGTCGTCGCACGAAGATGACGTTATGTTTTGGGAGTTTGTGCAGTTTAAATTTTTTGAACAGTGGAACAAACTTAAAAAGTATGCCAATGACAACGGTGTGTCGATAATCGGCGATATTCCGATTTACGTTGCGCTTGACAGTGCGGAGGTTTGGGTATATCCCGATTTATTTGAACTTGACGAAAATCTTGTGCCGAAAGCTGTTGCGGGTTGTCCGCCGGACGCATTTTCTCCTACAGGTCAGCTTTGGGGAAATCCGCTGTATAATTGGGACAGGCACAGAGAATACGGCTTTAATTGGTGGATAGACAGAATAAAGAGTGCAACGTCATTGTATGATGTTGTTCGTATCGACCATTTCCGAGGATTTGAGGGGTATTATTCGATTCCTTACGGGGATAAAACCGCCGAAAACGGTCAGTGGCTGAAAGGTCCGGGAATTGAATTGTTCAATGCCGTTAAAAATGAATTGGGCGATTTGCCGATTATAGCGGAGGATTTGGGATTTTTGACAGAGGACGTGCATAAGCTGTTGAGGGATTCGGGTTTTCCGGGTATGAAAGTGCTTGAATTTGCATTTGATCCGCGTGAAGAAAGTAATTATTTGCCGTATACATATAATTCAAACAGCGTTGTCTATGTCGGCACGCACGATAATAATACAGTGCTTGGTTGGATTGATGAGCTTGACGAAGATACACTTGAATTTTGTAAAAAGTACATTGATTCGGAGGATGATATTGTTTGGAAACTCATTAAAACTGCTATGGCAAGTGTGAGTGATACGGCGATAATTCAAATGCAGGATTATCTTGAACTCGGCAGTGAGGCAAGAATGAATACACCGTCTGTACTCGGCGGCAACTGGCAGTGGAGAATGGGTAAGAATGATTTGACTGACAAACTCGCAAAGAAAATTGCTGATATAACCTGTACATACGGAAGATATGAAAGACAGTGATTTTATGCAGACGATTGAACAGGCGCTTTTAAAGTTGGAAAAGTCAAAGTTCAGAAGTAGTTTTAAGCTGAAAGAAAAGGATAGGGAGTATGTAAAAAATAAAGGTATGGACACTATACGTTCTCATGCCAGTGACTTTGTTCGTGACAGACTTGCACCGTCATTTATTGCAAATGACGGCAAGCAAACACCCATGCGCGGACACCCTGTGTTTATTGCACAACACGCAACGGCGTGCTGCTGCCGCGGTTGCCTTAACAAGTGGTACAGAATACCGAAAAATGTTGAACTTACTCCGGCCCAACAAGAAAAAATAGTGAATTTGCTTATGGCTTGGATTGAAAAACAAATGAAAAATACACCTATCGAATGATAGGTGTATTTTTTGTGTTATTGCAATACATTTGTAAGTGGTGTCATATCCTTGTCCCATGCAAATATTGAAACTGATTTGTCGGAGGTGATACCTACAAATGAAATTGTTTGTTCTGCTTTTGAATCAAGTGTGACAGTTTGAAGTTTAGCTGTTTTAAGAGTATCATTGTCGTTGTATACGCCGACTAAAACCTTTATAGTTAAGCTGTCTGAAGAATTGTTCTTAACTGTTACGTTCATACCGTTGTCATCAAAATTTTTGCTCAATTTTACTGTTTCTTCACCCGGAACAGAAAGACGAAAGTCTTTATAAACTGTAAAGCTGTCTGTTTTATTTGTGATTTGTGCCGTCATTGTAACGTCTGTTGCCTTTGATGAACCGTAGAATGTACCGTCATTGCCGATAACTGATGTATCGGAAGATGTCCATGTTACTTCTGCGTCGTCTGAAGTGATTTGCGGCAAAGTGATGTTTTGCTCTACACATTCCGGTGTGCTCGTAAGTTTATCGATTGTGATTGCCGCTACGGCACTGTCAACGGCTGTATCAGCCATTCTTTCAATTTCGTACAGCTTTAGCGATTTAATCTTTACAAAATCGGTCGGGGTCATATCCTTGTTTGCCGCAAAACGAACACCGCTCAAATATGCACCGTTGTTAGCCTTACCCCAGTTTGTCATTGAGAATGTGTCGGCAGATGCACCGGATTGCAATGTACCTGTGGTCTTTGCAGGAGAGAGTGAATCGTCTTTGTATACTTGGAACGTCGATGTTGCCGAGTCAAACACTATTCTCATATATTGAAAACGCTACATCTTCGGGAGTTAAAGGATAATTAAAGAGGTAGACTGAATAGGCAAGCCTATATTTTCGGCTTGCCTATTGTTATACGTTAAATTTATTGACATTAAATTATTGCTATTGAAATAACTTGGTCGTGTTGGTATAATTATTATATAAGGAGTGTGATTTTAAGTATGATAACTATGGAAGAATTACAAGGCTATCCGGTGGCTGATGATAAAGAAATTCGTGACGCACACAATAAGGCGGTTTCGCTTATTGAACATAATGTTGACGAGTTTTTTGACTGTTTTCCGGGTGCAAACAGTGAAAATAATTT
Organism: Hominilimicola sp.; assembly: GCF_046972485.1. Taxonomy (NCBI): domain Bacteria; kingdom Bacillati; phylum Bacillota; class Clostridia; order Eubacteriales; family Oscillospiraceae; genus Hominilimicola; species Hominilimicola sp. The sequence goes on along the minus strand of NZ_JBKVWU010000016.1, from coordinate 4,839 downwards.
TTACAGGCAAACAGAAAATACAGACTGGACAGAGGGTTTTTGGACCGGTGAATTGTGGCTTGCTTATGAGAGTAACAAAGACGATAAATTAAAGGAAGCGGCACTTTGTCAAGTGGACAACTTCCTTTACAGAATAGAACATCATATTAATACCGACCATCACGATATGGGCTTTTTGTACAGCCCGTCTTGCGTTGCGGCATATAAGCTTACAGGCAGTGAAGTTGGTAAACGTGCGGCACTTTTGGCGGCGGATAATTTGATGAAACGTTTTCACGAAAAAGGTCAGTTCTTTCAGGCGTGGGGCAAAATAGGCGATAAGGACAATTACAGACTTATAATAGATTGTCTTATGAATATGCCGTTGTTTTTCTGGGCGAGCAAGGTGACAGGTGATAAAAAGTATGCAGAAAAAGCACAGGCACATATAAAAACAGCGATGGAAAATATCGTGCGTGACGATAATTCGACATATCATACATATTTCTTTGATATGGAAACAGGTAAGCCGACAAAGGGCGTTACTTGTCAGGGTAATCGTGACGGCTCGGCTTGGGCGAGAGGTCAGGCTTGGGGAATATACGGCAGTGCGGTTGCGTATTCCAAAACAGGAAATAAAGAATATTTGGATATATTTAAACGTGTAACAAAATATTTTATGGAACATTTGCCGAAGGATTTAGTGCCTTATTGGGACTTTGATTTTGATACCGGCAGTGATGAACCGCGTGATTCTTCAGCAGGTGTTATAGCGGTATGCGGTATGCTTGAAATGGCTAAATATCTTGATAAAGATGAGGCTGAATATTATACGCAGACGGCTAAAAGATTGCTTAAAGCAATTATTGATAATTGTGCCGTTAAAGACAGTAAAGAGTCTAACGGACTTTTACTTCACGGCACATACGCAAAGAAAACGCCGTATAATACGTGTAATAACGGCGGTGTTGATGAGTGTAATACATGGGGAGATTATTTCTATATGGAGGCACTTACACGTCTGACAAGCGACTGGAATCCATATTGGTAAGGTTAGCAATTTAGAAATTGGTATAGAAAAATGAGTTTAGAAAAATCTGTTTTTACAGAAGAAACAATAAAAGAATATATTTATAATAACTATCATATTAAGACAATAAACGTATGCAAACAGAATATTGGAAGCGCCAATTGCTATAAAATTATTAGCAAAGATGGTATATATCTGCTTAAAGAATTCCAATCAAAATATAAAAAATCTGATATAGAAAGAGAAATTACTGTATGTAATTATTTGAATCAACATGGAATCTCATGCTCTGATTTTATACAAAATGCAGATGAAAATTATATAAATGTATTTAAGGAAAAAACAATTCATCTACAAACATTTGTTGAGGGGAAAACATTTCAGATGAACTGTGTGCCTGATACTATATTATTTAAAGAGGCTGGACTTTTAGGACGTATTAACAAATGCTTGGAAAATTTTTTGAAACTTCCTATTGGTTTTAATTCTAGTTGGTTTGTTAGTTGGAATTCAGATGAAAGCATTAATAGGTATAAGAAAATCATTTATCATACAGAAAAATTAGATGACATCAATATAAAAGCAAAGATTATAGAAGATTGTGAATTTAAAATAAAGTTATTAAGTAATATGACACTTGATGAAAGATATTGCAAGCTGACACAAGGTAATAGTCATGGAGATTATAATAATTTTCAATTGATTTGTTCTGATAATGATATTAAATCTGTTATTGATTTTTCGGGAGCAGCATATGTTCCGTTGGTATGGGAGGTAATGCGTTCCTACACATATAGTGCAGAGGAATGTCGAAATGCCAAAGATATGGATTTTGAAAAATTTAAAAAATACATTGATGCTTATTTGAAAGAAAATGAATTGACTTTATTGGATGTGGAAATGATGCCATATTTTTATTATTTTAATATTGTACGTAGCGCATATGGATATCCACAGTATATTAACAGTTGTTTGGAAAGTAATCCTTTTGATATAATTGATTTTGCTGTGTGGCGAACAGAGTTCTGCAGATGGCTTTATAAAAATAAAGATGAATTATCACAATTTTTGAAAAATCAATATAAAGGCATATTATTATAAGATTTGCATGCTTTAGCAATAAAAAAATACCGTAGTCGTAAGACTGCGGTATTTTTGATATGTCGTAAAATTTATCTCTTTGATAACGTTTTGATATCTTGAAAAGCCTTAAAACAAGGGATTTCTTACACCAAATGTTGCATACGTGTTATGCACGGTAGACTGCTCAAGGGGTCCCATAACTTTTCTGAACTTACAAATTCGCATATAACGTTTATCGAAAGGAGTTTACTCTCTTAAAATATAACACATTAGTATTCAAGAAAAAAAGAAAGCAGTGGTTAAGAGAGTGACTCCTAAATGAGTATAGCATATAAGTTAAAAATACAATTTTTAATTATTGGATTTATTTTATTAATATTATGTGATATAATGTCAATAAATAGATGTATATTATATCTATAATATTTTATGGTGATGTTATGGAAGATTTTGAAGATACTTAATTATTAAAAAATAATATCAGAAAATTTGTTTATGTAGAGCAAATTATGAGATGATAGATAATAGTAGTTATAGTATTTGTTATTATGATAAGAGCTATGTACCACCAAGAGAAAATATAAAACGTGATTTTTTTGGATAGAAACAATCGATGAATGTTTTAGGCTGATTTACGATGCAATCTTAAATTAACGTTGACAATAATGCGTGATTGATATATAATATAATTGGATTAAAATATGAGAGGAGAATATCCATGACATATATAAATCGTGACTTAGAGGAAAAAATTAAATCTGCTTCTAAAGAATATGCTTGTATTTTGATAACAGGTGCAAGGCAAGTTGGTAAATCCACTGTACTAAAGCGATTAATGGATGATAATCGTGAAGAAGTTTTGTTGGATGATATAGAAGAAAGAAAATTAGCATCAAAGGATCCGGCACTTTTTTTGCAAATGCACTCATTACCAATTTTGATAGATGAAGTTCAATATGCACCTGAACTGTTTTCTTATATAAAAATGGCAATAGACAAAGGTGCTGCTCCCGGTTCATTTTGGCTCACAGGTTCTCAACCATTTAAGCTCATGGAACTTGCGCAAGAATCTCTGGCCGGAAGAATTGCTATTATTCACATGCCTTCACTTTCACAACATGAAATCTATGGGCATGATAAAACCGAACCATTTTCTATTGATTTAGATAAATTAAAGAAACGTAGTAAAATAAATAAACCGGCTGATCTTAATGAAATATACAGACGTATATGGAGTGGCTCTTTGCCCGGACATATAAGCGGAAAATACACAGACAGAGATCTGTTTTATAGCAGTTATCTTCAAACTTATATAGAGAGAGACGTAAAAGAGATAGCTGATATTGATGATACAATGATATTTAGCGATTTTATTCGTTCTGCTGCTTGTAGAGCAGGTCAAATGCTCAATGTGTCAGATATTGCCAGAGATGTTGGGATTTCTAACGATACGGCAAAGCGTTGGCTAAAGATTCTTGAAAAATCTGATATTGTATTTTTTTTACGTCCTTATTCAAATAACTTGCTAAAGAGAACAATAAAAACTCCTAAAATGTATTTCTTTGACACCGGACTTGTTGCATATCTTACAAGATATTCATCTCCGGAGATTTTAGCAAACGGTGCAATTAATGGTGCAATACTTGAAAATTACGTTGTGTCTGAGATTATCAAAACGTATCACAACAATGCAAAAGAATGCCTTATATGGTATTACCGTGATACAAACAGTAATGAAATTGACCTTGTAATTGAAAGTGACGGTATGCTTCATCCTATTGAAATAAAAAGAACTGCCAGTCCCGGAACCGAACTTATAAAACCGTTTAAATTATTAGATAAAGCATCTGTTCCAAGAGGTAAAGGTGCAATTATTTGTATGAAAGAAACTCTTTCCGCAGTTGATAGCGACAATTATATTGTACCTATTTGGATGATTTAATTTACGTTGTGTTTAGAAGAAACAAAATCGATGTGGTATCATGAATCCGGTTGAAAATAAAAAAATATGCTAAAAGCAAGAATTATACAAATTACTTTTGTGTAAAATGATATATTACTGATTACCACAATTATTTGTGGCAAAATTGCGGTAAAAGACAAAAAATAAATCCCACAATCGGCATGATTGTGGGATTTGTTTGATAAAAAACTTATCTTTTTGAGAACTGTGGAGCACGACGAGCGGCTTTTAGACCGTACTGAAATTCTTTGATTGCCGTTTTTCCTTGATATTCCGGGCTTTTTTGCCCTTTCAGGTCTCGGTTGTCCTATTCCTTAACCATAAAAATAGGTACTTTTTTAATCAGAAACCCTCTGATGTAGCGCATCATTTACCACCTCAAAAAGCTCCTCTGGTTTATTGTACTTCACTTTTGCATAGATGTCCATAGTTGTTTTGCTGTTTTCATGTCCTGCAAGGTACTGAACCGTCTTAGGGTCCACCCCTGCATAGAGAAGATTGGTAATGTAAGTGTGCCGCAACTGATGTGGTGTCACATCAAAATCTATCGTATATCTGATTTTGGGTTGATTCTTCTGTGTCATGCCCAGCGTTGGAGTAACCGTATATTTGATACTCTCCCCATTTACATACTTATAGTAGTTCCGGGGCTTAGTGGAACGGACAACTACATACTGCCATACCCTTTGAAACTGTGAATATGCAAGCGGCTCTCCCTTGCTGTCAGCAATCACATAATCTGATATGGAATTTTCTTTCGCTTCTCTCAGACAATCCACCAAAC